>NZ_JAPFCE010000044.1:0-42791 GCF_026240895.1 Pseudomonas sp. DCB_AW | reverse complement strand
CACAGCAGCCACAGGCGGTTCTGTGCCAGCGATTGCGGCAGCGACTGGTCGCGCGCCAGGGTGGTGATGGCCTGGGCTTGGGCGCCACCCTCAGCGAGGACCGCAGGATCAGCTCAACATTCGAGCGCAGTAGAGCGCTGTGGGAGCGGGCTTGCCCGCGAAAGGGCCGGTGAAGCCTGCATCACGCTGAAACTCCACGCATAGGCAGCGGATATACTTGGGCAAAGCTCACCTGCTCCGTCTGGTCCACCCGCTTCTTCAGCCGCTCGTTGAACGCGCGGCTCACTGCATACTGCCCACCGGAAATGGTGCGGAACTGCGCCGTCAGCACAAACCCGTTCAAGTCCATGCGGTCCACCCCGAATACCTGCAACGGCCCCTGCAGGTTGATGCGCAGCAGCGGGTCGTCGCTGATCGACTGCCCCACCTCATGGATCAGCGCCAGCGACTGGTCGACATCGCTGTCGTAGGTGAATTGCACCGAGAAAAACGCATAGGCGAACTGCCGCGACTGGTTGGTAACCGCCTTGATCTGGCCAAACGGCACCGAGTGCACAAACCCCTTGCCGTCGCGCAGGCGCAGGGTACGGATGGTCAGGCTTTCGACAGTGCCGGCGTGGCCGGAGTCGAGCACCACCCAGTCGCCGATCGAAATGGTGTCTTCGATCAGGATGAACAGCCCGGTGATCACGTCCTGCACCAGTTGCTGCGAGCCAAAGCCGATGGCCAGGCCGATCACCCCGGCACCGGCCAGCAGCGGCGCGACGTTGATGCCCAGGTTGGCCATGGTGGTGATGGTGCAGATGACGATCAGCACCACTTTGATGGCATTGCGCAGCATGGGCAGGATGGTCCGCACCCGCGTGCTCGGCTGGCGCGCGGTACGGCGCCCGGGCGCTGGTTTGAGCGCTTCCTGGATAGCGGTGTCGAGCACCACCCAGAGCAGCCAGGTGACCAGCAGGATCAGGCCGATGCTCGACAGCGAATTGCTGATGGCCTGGCCCAGGCGGTTGCTCAGGGCGAAGCCGATTACCGAGACGCCCCAGATACGCCCCAGCAGTTCGATGAAGGCCACCGCCATGGCAATGCGCAGCAGCGCGTGGGCCAGGCTGCGCAGCAGTTCCTTGTAAGGCCGTACCCGTTGCCCAGCATCGGCTTCGCGGGGCGCCAACAGGTGTTGCAGCAAAGTACTGAGAAACACCGTGGACACCAGCAGCACCGTGGTCAGCAAGGCTTTTTGCAGCGCCTTCTGGCTTTCCTCGCCAGCGCCGATCAGGTGAATGGCCGAGACCAGGATCATCAGCAGGATCGGCAAATACCACACCACCGAGAAGATGCGCAGGGTTTCCTGCACCGCCCGGTGTTGCAGGCGGTCCTTGAAGGCGCGGTTGCGGATCAGGTGGGCAACCGGGCGGCGCAGGCGAATCACCAGGCTGGCAAAGATGACTGTGGCGGTGAGGCCGGTGAATACCGCGATGCTGGCGGTGATGTTGCCGCCTAACTGGCGGGCGATCTGCGGGCTGGTCAGCGCATCGCTCCAGGCAGCCAGGAAGCCGATCAGGAACAGCGGGCGCGGTGCCAGGCGTTTGATCACTGCCACGGCCGGGCGTTTGTGGCCGGCATCGAACAAGGTGATCAGGCACAGGATGATCGAGGTAGAGAATAGGCCGCTGCTGGTGGCGTACGCCAGGCTCAGGCCCAGGGCGCGGGCGATCGATGGGTCGAGAAAGCGGCTGACATACAAGGTCAGCGGCAAGCTGGCCAGGGCGGGAAGCGTATAGGGCAGCAGGTAGCCGAACAGGCTGCTGGCGCGCGGGCGGTCGCGCAGCCATGCCGTGCGGGCGCTGCGCGTGGCGCCCCAGCGGCCAAGGGTGGTGAGCACTGCGAAGGCCGCGGCCCAAGTGAATGTCAGCAGGATGAAGTTACCTGCCAGGGTGAGCGAGTCACTGGCCGAATGGCGATCGACCAGGCGTTCCATTTCCTGTGCCGCACGGTCGGTGCGCAGGCGCCAGGCGTCAACCAGGTGGGCATCCAGGTCAAGCTCCTGGGCGGCACTGTCCAGGCCGTCGGCCAAGGCACCGAGCAGGCCGCCCTGAAGTACCGGCTCCGGTTCGGCAGGTTGTGCTTCGGTGGGGGCGGGGTCGGCCGCCAGTAGGTGGGTGCTCAGCAGGCAGCCGAGCAGCAGGGTGGTGAGGTAGCGCAGCACTGGAGTACTCCTTGGGCCGGGATGAGCGGGGCAGGGTTACTCCAGAAACTGAGCCGTTCAGCGTCGCGAAAGTTCGATGTGGGTGTGAATGGGTCAGCGATTGCCTTGCAGCGAGCCCGTCAGCCCATGGGTGAGCGTTTCCCAGCGCAGGTGAAACGCGCCCACTTGTGGGCGTTTTTTTGCCAGAAATGTTTGCGTCTCGGGCATGTTGACCCCTTTGCGCAGTGCGTAATGGTTGTAGGCAATTTCGAAGGTGCCGCTGATGTTGTCGCGGATAGGCGCCTTGCAGAGCGGCTGCGGGATGTTGCCATTCATCTGCGCGCTATGCAGTTCCAGCGCTGCGACGATGCGTTGCTGCTCTTTGCTATACAAATCGACGCCCTGCAGCCTGGCGGTTTCTGCGACATTGATGATGGCTGCCAAGCCCATCGAAGTGTGGGCGAGGTCACGGCAGGTTTCTTGGCTAAGGCCCTTCACGTAGTGAGTGGGAAAGTGCCAGTGCGCCTCGATCCGATCGTCATCGAGTTTGCACCACGGCGCATTGGGCGGCCTGTTATCGTCTTGCTCGTCATAAATATAAGCAGGTACGAGTTGATGCCAACGCCCGATGGCTTCGTCGAATAATGCGCGGTCATCCGTGACGATACCGATATTGGTCATTGCCTCAATCGCGGTGGCATGCCAGTTCTTGTTATGGCACAGCGAGCCAGAGATGAACATCTGCTTGATATTAGGGAGGTGCTGCTCTGTGAGCATTTTCTTAACCTTCGCCCGTTCATCCGACAACCAACCGGTGTAGCCTTCATCGACGATTTCAAGGCCCCGGCTAAAGAGTGCGGCGGTCCAGGCAGCTTGCAATGGACCATTACTTGCCTGATGTCCGCCCGTGAGCGTCGTTGCCCACGCCAGCAGAACGCTTCTAACATTCGCGGCATATTGAGGATTACCGGTATACGACCACAGCAACGCCTGTGTGTACGTCGCCTCTGCGTCATCCATTTCTTCAAAGCAGCCAACGCGCGGATTAGTGGAGCCTGAGCCGCATTCAACCGTGGCGAAGGGGGTGGCCTTGTAGTCCTCAGCGGCCCATTTACTGTCTTTGGCTTGCGCAAAGGCATCCTTCCAAGGCTGCGTGTCTAATCGGGCTTTGACGAAATTCAAAAGTGCAGTGTCAACCAGGATGCCAGGGTGGTTCAGTGGCAGACCGACAGTCGGCGAAAGGCTTTGGGAGTCTGCAGAAATGGCCGTACTGAGGCCTGCAAGGGTGAGGGCGGAGATTAAAAGGAATATACGCATGGTTAGTGCCTCATTGAGTCATGAGGCCCATGCTGCCAAGTTTCTGAAGTACGGCTACTGCTAGAACTATCAGTAGCCGTACGGCGAGGACTGTGTTTGTAAGTTACTGCCCGCTGTAAATCTGGTCGAACACACCACCGTCGTTGAAGTGGGTCTTCTGCACGGTACGCCAGTCACCAAAGGTTTTTTCTACCGACAGGAAGTCCACTTTCGGGAAGCGGTCGGTGTACTTGGCCAGCACCGCCGGATCACGTGGGCGCAGGTAGTTGTTTGCAGCGATTTCTTGTGCCGCTGGCGACCACAGGTACTTCAGGTATTCCTCGGCCACGGCCTGGGTACCTTTTTTCGCCACCACCTTGTCGACCACGCTCACCGGTGGCTCGGCTTCGGCCGAAACACTTGGGTAGACCACTTCGAACTGGTCGCGGCCGAACTCGCGGGCGATCATTTCGGCTTCGTTTTCGAAGGTCACCAGTACGTCGCCGATCTGGTTGGTCATGAAGGTGGTGGTCGCGGCGCGGCCACCGGTATCCAGCACTGGCGCCTGTTTGAACAGTTTGCCGACGAAATCGCGGGCCTTGGTCTCGTCACCGCCTTGCTTGAGCACATAGCCCCACGCCGAGAGGTAGGTGTAACGGCCGTTACCCGAGGTTTTCGGGTTGGGCACGATCACTTGTACGCCGTCCTTGAGCAGGTCTGGCCAGTCTTTCAGTGCCTTGGGGTTGCCTTTGCGCACGATGAACACGGTGGCCGAGGTGAACGGCGCGCTGTTGTTCGGCAGGCGAGTGACCCAGTTGTCTGGCACCAGCTTGCCGTTGTCGACCAGGGCGTTGATGTCGGTGGCCATGTTCATGGTGATGACATCGGCCGGCAGGCCGTCGATCACCGCGCGCGCTTGCTTGCTCGAGCCGCCGAAGGACATCTGCACATTGACCTTCTCGTTGTGCTCGGCTTCCCAGTGTTTCTGGAAGGCCGGGTTGTAGTCCTTGTAGAAGTCGCGCATCACGTCGTAGGAGACGTTGAGCAGGGTCGGGGCGGCCTGGGCGAGGTTGCCGAGGGCCAGGCCTGCGGCGAGCAGCGAGGCGGTGAAGAGTTTTTTCACGTTGCTTCCTTGTTCTTGAAGGTGATTGGGGCAGATTGCCAGCGACTATAGCGGCTGGGTTTGTGCGGGTTAAAGAACAAAAACGACTTTGGTTATGCTTCTGCCTGTGCCGGCCTTTTCGCGGGTAAACCCGCTCCCACAGGATCACCACAGGCCTGAGCAGTGCGCGTTCCCTGTGGCAGCGGGTTTACCCGCGAAAGGGCCGGCACAGGCAGCATCACTGCTTGGGAAATAGCCCATTGCCGCAGCGCGAACAGAATGACGCATCGTGTTCGTGGCTGCTCTTGCGGCAGGTTGGGCAGTCATGCTGCAACTGCTCCCCACGCATGGCATTGGCCAATTCTGCGGTAAAGATGCCGGTAGGCACGGCGATGATCGAATAACCGGTGATCATCACCAGTGACGACAGCACCTGCCCCAGCGGCGTCTTCGGCACGATATCGCCAAAGCCCACCGTGGTCAGGGTGACAATGGCCCAATAGATGCCTTTGGGAATGCTGGTAAAGCCGTGCTCCGGCCCTTCGATCACGTACATCAAGGTGCCGAACACCGTCACCAGGGTCGAGACAGTGACCAGGAACACGATGATCTTCTGCTTGCTGCCCCGCAGCGCGGCCATCAGGTAGTTGGCCTGCTTGAGGTACTGGCCAAGCTTGAGCACGCGGAAGATCCGCAGCATGCGGATGACCCGGATGATCAGCAGGTATTGCGCGTCGCTGTAATAGAGAGCGATGACCCCGGGGACGATCGCCAGCAGGTCGACCAGGCCGTAGAAGCTGAAGGCGTAGCGCAGGGGCTTGGGCGAGCAGTACAGGCGCGTGAGGTATTCGGCCAGGAAGATCGCGGTGAAGCCCCATTCGATGGCAGCGAGCAGGCCGGCGTAGCCTTGGTGTATTTCGTCGATGCTGTCGAGGATCACCGTGACCAGGCTGGCGAGGATGATCAGCAGAAGGGTCTTGTCGAAGCGGCGCCCGGCGACGGTGTCGGTCTGGAAGACGATGACGTAGAGCCGTTCGCGTATTGATTGCGGGGTTTGCATGGTTTTTGTTCCGGGTGCGTAAGCATTAAGCCTAGAAGGTCAGCGCTTGGGCCTGCAACAGGGCGAGCTGGCAATAATGCCAGTTGTTGAGACGCGAATGTTGGCCGCAGAATGGCATCAGGCATGGGCGAGTGTGAGACGGTCATGAAAAGGGCAACTGAACTACGGGGCTTGGCATGGCGGGCGCTGGCATATACCGCTTATGGCTACTTGCGAAAGGTGTCGGGCGCTGCGTTGGGGTTCAATGGTGAGTGGAAGGACGAGCTGCTGCAAGGCTATGCACTGGGCAATGGGCATCGGTTGTATTGCCCTGCACTTATGCGTTTTTTCAGCCCGGATGTGTTGAGCCCGTTCGGTAAGGGGGGGGTCAATACTTATTCCTATTGCCAAGGTGATCCGGTCAATCGCTTAGACCCGACTGGTGGAGCAAGCGTTTCAAAGCGCTTGCCGGGGCGGCCAGAGCGAGTGGCGGGAATTTCCCCGGAGTTCAAAAAAGGTCCCGGCAAGTATCAACTTGCGAGCACTGTTTCGCATGAAGTCGTTAAATATAGCGGTTCTGACTTTACCGGAGGCTTCAGTGGTGCGCCTGTGAAGGTACGTCCCGTAAAGGCGGTAGCAGGCGTACAGTCACAAGGGCCAACTATTGATGAGCTTGGAGAGCATTGGCAGAACCATCGGCACTGGGAACACAGGCCTGGCACTCGGCCGATGACTCTGGACCAGATGATTCCCAATCATCAGCGGGCCCAGGGCACTCAGATTGCAGATATCGAGTCCGCCATGGCGCTTATCAGGGAGCAGGAAGCACGCGAGGAAATAATTGTTCAGGTGCTGGCATCCTATGGTTATTTGTAATTGGCACAATAGGCTGACAGCGTCCTGCACATTCGATGTGCTCCGCCTTCAGTTATGTAGACGCCAAATATCCCGACGCAGTAAAAGCTGCCAGAAGTGGTTGCCCGAATGCATCAGCCAGCAGGCCAGTACGAACGGCGCTGTAAGCCCGGCAATGGGCATCAAGTTGAACAGCGGTTGTAGCAACAGTGCCAGGGCAATTGCCAACAACGTTACACAGGGTTTTTCACTCTGGCGGCTGAACGCCAGTGCCGCCAGCGCTGCGTTGAAGCCGTATAGCCCCATCCAGGCCACCTGCGCCTGGTCGATGAGCAGCGCGACGCCGCCCCCGATGGCAGAGCCGATCACGGCCCACATAGCCGCGTAGGGGCTGGCGATGAACATGCCGACGATGATCAGTAGCCCGGCGAATGGATTATCAAGCAGGAAGATCTGGCCGACACCGCGCGCCAGGGCGTACAGCGGGTCTGGCTCGGCAAAGACAGCCGTCGAGGGTTCAGCGATCAGCAAAGCGCCCCAGCCCAACAGCACGAACGGCGCCGTATAAGCGATCAGCAACTTGCCACCGCGCTTGCGCCATTGGTGGGTGATGATGCTCGATAGCCCACCGGCTGCGAGGATCAGCGGCGGCATGATCGCTGACCACGGCAGTACCGCACTGATCAGGATGCCGATCAGCACGCCGTTGTAACAGTACAACCCGGCCTGGCGGTCGGCGCGGTCGTAGCCGCGGCGCTGGGCGGTGAGCAGGCCTGCAAGGGCGCCGAGCAGGGCGCCGCCGACCAGGTTGGGGGCGGTCAGCAGGATGGCCAGCAGGCAGCACAGGCCGCACAGGGGGTTGCGCAGCAGCAGCACCTGGCTGAAGCCGTTGAGCAGCGCCGTGGCCCAGTCGGGGCACGGGTTGACGAAATTTTTGGTGTACATGGGCAGTCGGTAAGGTTGATTGAAAAGCGGTGGGCCTCTTTGGGCCTCGGTTTTCCGCAGGGTTTTTGACGCTGAGCAAGGGGAGGGCTTTGCCCTCCATCGCCGGCAAGCCAGCTCCTACAGGGACCGCGTACGGCCTGTGGGAGCCGGCTTGCCGGCGAAAGGGGCGCAGAGCGCCCCCCCGGATTTCAGACCAAGGTCTCGATCCGCAGCGTATTAGTCGAACCCGGCTTGCCGAAAGGCACACCGGCGGTAATCAACAGCGTATCCCCACGGCTGGCCATGCCTTGCGCCTGGGCAATTTCCAACGCGGTCGAGCAGATTTCGTCAACCTGACGCAGGCGGTCGTTGACCACCGAATGCACACCCCAGGCCACGCTCAGGCGGCGCGCCGTGTTCAGGTTCGGCGTCAGGTTGAGGATCGGCGCCCGTGGCCGCTCGCGCGCGGCACGTAGCGTCGAGGCGCCCGACTCGCTGTAGTTGACCAGCACCGCCACCGGCAGAATGCCGCTGATACGGCGGATCGCGCAGCTGATGGCGTCCGACACGGTGGCTTCGGCTTTCGGCCGGCCAACGTCAAGCTGGGCCTGGTAGTCGGGGCCGTTTTCCACTTGGCGGATGATCTTGCTCATCATCTGCACGGCTTCCAGCGGGTAGTCGCCTGACGCGGTCTCGGCCGACAGCATCACCGCATCAGCACCTTCGGCCACGGCGTTGGCCACGTCGGTGACTTCGGCGCGGGTGGGCGCAGGCGAGAAGCGCATGGATTCGAGCATCTGCGTGGCCACCACCACCGGTTTACCCAGCTGGCGGCAGGTGCCGATGATGCGCTTCTGGATCTGCGGCACGCTTTCGGCGGGTACTTCCACGCCCAGGTCACCGCGGGCCACCATGATCGCGTCTGCCAGTTCGGCGATAGCCTGCAGCTGTTCGACCGCCGAGGGTTTCTCGATCTTGGCCATCAGGTAGGCACGGTCGCCAATCAGCTGGCGCGCCTCGACAATGTCTTCAGGGCGCTGCACGAACGACAGGGCCACCCAGTCCACGCCCAGCTCCAGGCCGAAGGCCAGGTCGCGACGGTCTTTTTCGGTGAGCGGGGAGAGGTCGAGCACCGCTTGCGGCACGTTGACGCCCTTGCGGTCGGACAACTCACCACCGTTCAGCACGGTCGTGTCGATAGCGTCGGCGTGCTTGGAGGTCACCCGTAGGCGCAGGCGGCCGTCGTCCACCAGCAGGTCCATGCCCGGCTCCAGCGCGGCGATGATTTCCGGGTGGGGCAGGTTGACCCGCTCGCTGTTGCCCGGCGTTGTGTCCAGGTCCAGGCGCAGTGACTGGCCGCGCTGCAGTTGCACCTTGCCTTCGGCCAGGCGGCCAACGCGCAGTTTCGGCCCCTGCAAGTCCATGAGGATGCCCAGCGGGTAGTTCAGTTGCTGCTCGACTTCGCGGATCCACTGATAGCGCAGGGCATGGTCGGCGTGCTCGCCGTGGCTGAAGTTGAGGCGGAAGATGTTCACCCCGGCTTCGACCAGTTGACGGATGTCGTCGATGCCGTTGATCGCAGGGCCAAGGGTGGCGAGGATTTTGACTTTTTTATCAGGCGTCATGATTGCGGAGTCTCGAGGATCAGAATGGCGCGGAAGTCGTTGACGTTGGTGCGTGTCGGCTCGGTGACGATCAACGCATCGAGCGCGGCGAAGTAGCCGTAGCCGTTGTTGTTGTCCAGCTCGTCACTGGCCGACAGGCCCAAGGCTTCGGCGCGGGCATAACTGCAAGGGGTCATGAAGGCACCGGCGTTTTCTTCGGAGCCATCAATGCCGTCGGTGTCACCGGCCAGCGCGTACACGCCCGGCAGGCCCTTGAGGTTTTCGGTGAGGCTGAGCAGGAACTCGGCGTTGCGCCCACCGCGGCCGTTGCCGCGTACGGTGACGGTGGTTTCGCCACCCGACAGGATCACGCAGGGTGCCTTGAGCGGCTGGCCGTGCAAAACGATCTGCCGGGCAATGCCAGCATGCACCTTCGCCACTTCACGCGACTCGCCCTCCAGGTCGCCCAGAATCAGCGGGCTGAAGCCAGCCTGGCGCGCTTTGACGGCGGCGGCTTCCAGCGACTGCTGGGGCTTGGCGATCAGTTGGAAATGGCTGCGGGCCAGAGCCGGGTCATCGGCCTTGACGGTTTCCGAGGCCGGGTTGTTGAGCCAGTCGATGACGGCCTTGGGCGCTTCGATGTTGTACCGCTTGAGGATGGCCAAGGCGTCGGCGCTGGTGCTTGGGTCGGCGACGGTGGGGCCGGAGGCGATGACCGTGGCCAGGTCGCCCGGTACATCGGAAATGGCATAGGTGTAGACCGTGGCCGGCCAGCAGGCCTTGGCCAGGCGACCGCCCTTGATCGCCGAGAGGTGCTTGCGCACGCAGTTCATCTCGCCGATGGTGGCGCCGGACTTGAGCAGCGCCTTGTTGATGTGTTGCTTGTCGGCCAGGGTCAGGCCCTCGGCGGGCAGTGCCAGCAGTGCCGAACCACCGCCAGAGAGCAGGAAGATGACACGGTCGTCTTCGTTCAGGTTGCTGACCAGCTCCAGCACGCGCTTGGCCACGGCCAGGCCGGCGGCATCGGGGACCGGGTGGGCGGCTTCGACCACCTCGATTTTCTGGCAGTTGGCGCCGTGGCCGTAACGGGTGACGACGAGGCCGGACACTTCGCCCTGCCAGCTTTTCTCGACCACTTCAGCCATGGCGGCTGCGGCCTTGCCGGCGCCGATGACGATGACCCGGCCGCTACGGTCGGCGGGCAGGTAGGGTTCGAGGACTTGGCGCGGGTGGGCGGCGGCGATGGCTGTGTCGAACAGCTCGCGAAGAATTTTTTGCGGATCGACCGACATGGCAGGCTCCCAAATTATTGTTGTTCTGCAGAATCGAAAACGCCCCTGGAACTGCCTCCGTGCAGGCCGAACCAGGGGCGGGTGTTGCTCGGTGTTGGGTCAGAGACCCTGGGGGCGCTTTGCGCCCCTTTCGCGACACAAGGCCGCTCCTACAGGAGACCGCGATCCCTGTAGGAGCGGCCTTGCGTCGCGAAAGGGCTGCAAAGCAGCCCCCAAATTCAGCTTACTTGCCTTCGTCGCGGATCGAGAAGTTGGCCATGTGCTCCAGGCCTTTGATCAGCGCCGAGTGGTCCCAGTTGCCGCCACCCAGGGCCTGGCAGGTGTTGAACACTTGCTGGGCGTTGGAGGTGTTGGGCAGGTTGATGCCCAGTTCCTTGGCGCCTTGCAGGGCCAGGTTCAGGTCCTTCTGGTGCAGGTTGATGCGGAAGCCTGGGTCGAAAGTGCCTTTGATCATGCGCTCGGCGTGCACTTCGAGGATTTTCGACGAAGCGAAGCCGCCCATCAGTGCTTCACGCACCTTGGCCGGGTCGGCGCCGTTCTTGGCGGCGAACAGCAGGGCTTCGGCAACCGCCTGGATGTTCAGTGCAACGATGATCTGGTTGGCCACTTTGGCGGTCTGGCCGTCGCCGTTGCCACCCACGCGGGTAATGTTCTTGCCCATGGCTTCGAACAGCGGCAGGGCGCGCTCGAAGGCTTTCGGGCAGCCACCGACCATGATGCTCAGGGTCGCGGCCTTGGCGCCGACTTCACCGCCGGACACCGGGGCGTCCAGGTAGGCGGCGCCGGTGGCTTTGATCTTCTCGGCGAAGGCTTTGGTAGCGGTCGGCGAGATCGAGCTCATGTCGATCACGACCTTGTTCGGGCCGACACCTTCGGCCACGCCGTTCTCACCGAACAGGACGGCTTCTACCTGTGGGGTGTCGGGGACCATGACGATGATGAATTCAGCTTCCTGGGCCACTTCTTTCGGGTTGGCCAGGGCCACCGCGCCAGCGGCGATCAGGTCGGCCGGGGCGGCGTCGTGGTGGGTGGAAACGAACAGGCTGTGACCTGCTTTTTGCAGGTTCTGAGCCATGGGCTTGCCCATGATGCCGGTGCCGATAAAGCCGATTTTAGCCATGATAAATGTGCCTCTTTATAGTTGTTGATACCTAATCGCGGGGTTGCCACAAAACCCTGTGGGAGCGGGCTTGTCCCGCGAATGCGGTCGGTCAGGCAATGGAGGTGTCTTTGCGGGCGCTTTCGCGGGACAAGCCCGCTCCCACATGGGTCTTCAGCCAGCCCAGGCCCGCTTCAGTGGTGGTCAGCGGCTTGTACTCTGCGCCCACCCAACCCTGGTAGCCGATGCGGTCCAAGTGCTCGAACAGGAAGCGGTAGTTGATCTCGCCGGTGCCTGGCTCGTTGCGGCCTGGGTTGTCGGCCAGCTGGATGTGGTTGATCAGTTTCAGGTTGGCTTCCATGGTGCGAGCCAAGTCACCTTCCATGATCTGCATGTGGTAGATGTCGTACTGCAGGAACAGGTTGTCGCTGCCGACTTCGGCCTGGATTTCCAGGGCTTGCTTCGTGGTATTCAGGTAGAAGCCTGGGATGTCGCGGGTGTTGATCATTTCCATGACCAGGCGGATGCCGGCGGCTTTCAGTTTTTCGGCGGCAAACTTCAGGTTGTCGACGAAGGTCTTGCGCACGTCGGCGCATTGCAGGCCTTGCGGGCGGATGCCGGCCAGGGCGTTGACCTGGGTATTGCCCAGGACCTTGGCGTATTCGATGGCCTTGTCGACACCGGCGCGAAACTCTTCAACGCGGTCGGGGTGGCAGGTGATGCCACGCTCGCCTTTGGCCCAGTCGCCGGCCGGCAGGTTGAACAGCACCTGGGTCAGGCCGTGCGCATCGAGCTGCTGCTTGATTTCGGCGGCGCTGAAATCGTACGGGAAGAGGTATTCGACGCCGCTGAAACCAGCATCGGCGGCGGCCTTGAAGCGGGCCAGGAAGTCCTGTTCGGTGAACAGCATGGACAGGTTGGCAGCGAAGCGAGGCATGAGTTGTCTCCTTGCGATGAAGGCCCCCAGGGCATGCCTGGGGGCGTCAGGCGATCAGTCCAGCATCGAGATGGCGGTTGGCGCGTCGTTACCGACCAGGGCCAGGTCTTCGAACTCGTTGACCGCGTTGATCTCGGTGCCCATGGAAATGTTGGTCACACGCTCGAGAATCACTTCAACCACCACCGGCACGCGGAACTCTTCGGCCATCTTCTGCGCCTTGAGCAGGGCAGGGGCGATCTCGCCTGGCTCGAATACGCGGATGGCCTTGCAGCCCAGGCCTTCGACCACGGCGACGTGATCGACACCGTAGCTGGCGGCGTCGCTGGAGTTGATGTTCTCGAACGCCAGTTGTACACAGTAATCCATGTCGAAGCCACGCTGCGCCTGGCGGATCAGGCCGAGGTAGGCGTTGTTCACCAGCACGTGGACGTACGGCAGGTTGAACTGCGCGCCGACTGCCAGCTCTTCGATCATGAACTGGAAGTCATAGTCACCCGACAGGGCGACCACTTTGCGCGATGGGTCGGCCTTGACCACGCCCAGTGCGGCAGGGATGGTCCAGCCCAGCGGGCCAGCCTGGCCGCAGTTGATCCAGTGACGTGGCTTGTACACGTGCAGGAACTGCGCGCCGGCGATCTGTGACAGGCCGATGGTGCTGACGTAGGTGGTGTCCTTGCCGAACACCTGGTTCATCTCTTCGTACACGCGCTGCGGCTTGACCGGCACGTTGTCGAAGTGGGTCTTGCGCTGCAGGGTGGCCTTGCGCTCCTGGCAGTCTTCCAGCCAGGCCTTGCGGCACTTGAGCTTGCCAGCGGCTTTCCACTCGCGGGCCACTTCGAGGAACACATCCAGCGCCTTGCCTGCGTCCGACACGATACCCAGGTCTGGGGTGAATACGCGGCCGATCTGAGTCGGTTCGATGTCCACATGCACGAACTTGCGGCCTTCGGTATAGACGTCGACGGAGCCGGTGTGGCGGTTGGCCCAACGGTTACCGATGCCGAACACCAGGTCGGATTTGAGCAGGGTGGCGTTGCCGTAGCGGTGCGACGTCTGCAGGCCGACCATGCCGACCATCAGGGCGTGGTCGTCCGGGATGGTGCCCCAGCCCATCAGGGTCGGGATGACCGGTACACCGGTCAATTCAGCGAACTCGACCAGCTTGTCGCTGGCGTCGGCGTTGATGATGCCGCCGCCTGCCACCAGCAGTGGGCGCTCGGCGTCATTGAGCATTGCCAGGGCTTTTTCGGCCTGTACGCGGGTGGCGGATGGCTTGTTGACGGCCAGCGGCTCGTAGGCGTCGATGTCGAATTCGATTTCGGCCATCTGCACGTCGAACGGCAGGTCGATCAGCACAGGGCCTGGGCGGCCGGTGCGCATTTCATAGAAGGCCTTCTGGAACGCGTAAGGCACTTGGCCTGGCTCCAGCACGGTGGTCGCCCACTTGGTCACCGGCTTGACGATGCTGGTGATGTCGACGGCCTGGAAGTCTTCTTTGTGCAGGCGTGCACGCGGGGCCTGGCCAGTGATGCAGAGAATTGGGATGGAGTCGGCCGACGCACTGTACAGGCCGGTGACCATGTCGGTGCCGGCAGGGCCGGAAGTGCCGATGCACACGCCGATGTTGCCTGGGTTGGCACGGGTGTAGCCCTCGGCCATGTGCGAGGCACCTTCAACGTGGCGAGCGAGGACGTGATCGATGCCACCGACTTTTTTCAGGGCCGAGTACAGCGGGTTGATGGCAGCCCCTGGGATGCCGAACGCGGTATCTACACCTTCACGGCGCATGACCAGAACGGCTGCATCGATTGCTCTCATTTTGCTCATGGGTTGTGCCTCATCGATTTTGTAATTGTATACAACTTGCTGTGCGGCAGAGTGTATTCACGCCTGCCTGCTTAGGTCAATGGATTTTCATCGGGGAGAATGGCTTTCGTCGGACCGCCCGTGAAAACGGCGTTCTGTCGGATCGAGTACGATCGTTTTAAAATATTGTATACAAAAAAATCTTCTGTTGTGTTCTATTTGCGCTATTGGTTTTCAACTGCCCTTAGGGCTTCTCACAACAAGAAGAGGACCTTTTCATGAACGTTCTGAACCTGAAAGTCGCGGTAAGCCTGGTCAATGCTGCGCTGGCGGCAGGCCGCCAGATCAACGCTGCGCCGTTGACTGTGGCGGTGTTGGATGCGGGCGGGCACTTGCTGGCCCTGCAGCGCGAGGATGGCGCTAGCCTGATTCGGCCGGAAGTGGCCACCGGTAAGGCCTGGGGGGCGATTGCGCTGGGCAAGGGCTCACGCTTGTTGGCGCTGGATGCGCAGCAACGGCCGGCGTTTTTTGCCGCATTGAATGGGCTGGGAGAGCGGCCGGTGGTGCCGGCACCGGGGGGTGTGCTGATTCGTGATCAGGACGGCAAGGTGCTGGGTGCGGTGGGGATCAGCGGGGATACGTCGGATATCGACGAGCAATGCGCAATCAGTGCGATCGAGGAAGTTGGGTTGAAGGCGGATGCGGGGGTGGCCGCGTAAGGCTTTAGATTGCTGGGGCCGCTTTGCGGCCCCATCGCGACGCAAGGCCGCTCCTACAAGGGACCGCGTAACCCCTGTAGGAGCGGCCTTGTGTCGCGATGGGCTGCAAGGCAGCCCCACTGGCCCTATCAGGCCGCTTCAGGCTCACAGCCCTTGAGCACCAGCCGAATGATGGTCTCGGCCGCCGCGTCATAATCACTCTCGGCCAGCTTGGCCTTGCCCGTCACCGCCGAAATCTGCCAATCGAAATCGGCATAGGTCTGGGTCGCCGCCCAGATGCTGAACATCAGGTGATGCGCATCCACATTGGCGATCTGCCCGCGCTCGATCCAGCCCTGGATGCACTCGATATTGTGCCGTGCCTGCTCGTTGAGCTGCTCGACCTGGTTGGGCGACAAATGCGGCGCACCGTGCATGATCTCGCTGGCAAACACCTTGGAGGCATGCGGCAAATCGCGGGAAATGCGAATTTTCGAGCGAATGTAGGCACTCAGCACTTCTTTAGGGTCACCGTCAGCATTGAACGGCGTCGAGGCCTGCATGATCGGCGCGATGATGCTCTCCAGGACCTCGCGGTAGAGGTTGTCCTTGGATTTGAAGTAGTAATACACGTTCGGCTTGGGCAGGCCGGCCTTGGCCGCGATATCGCTGGTCTTGGTGGCGGCGAAGCCCTTGTCGGCGAATTCCTCGCTGGCCGCGCGCAGGATCAGTTCCTTGTTGCGCTCGCGAATGGTGCTCATTGTCAGGGATCTTCCTCGTGTCTGGCCACCTCTAAGAGGGATCGGGCATGTTAGCACCGCGGCTGAAGGGCGCTCAAGGCAGCGACTTTCGGCTAGACTCCGGCACATTCATTTCACGGGAAACAGGCACATGGCAGGAAGCAGTCTACTGGTACTGATCGACGATATCGCCACGGTACTCGACGACGTGTCGTTGATGACCAAGGTCGCGGCGAAAAAGACGGCCGGCGTGCTGGGGGACGATTTGGCGCTCAATGCCCAGCAGGTAACCGGCGTGCGCGCGGAACGCGAAATCCCGGTGGTCTGGGCGGTGGCCAAAGGCTCGTTCGTCAACAAGGCGATCCTTGTGCCGGCGGCGTTGCTGATCAGCGCCTTCATCCCGTGGGCGGTGACGCCGTTGCTGATGGTCGGCGGCGCGTACCTGTGCTACGAGGGGTTCGAGAAGCTGGCGCACAAGTTCTTGCACAGCAAGGAAGAGGACAGCGCCCAGCATGAGGCCCGCAAGGAGGCCGTGGCCGACGCCAGTGTCGACCTGGTCGCCTACGAGAAGGCCAAGATCAAGGGTGCGGTGCGCACCGACTTCATCCTGTCGGCCGAGATCATTGCCATCACCTTGGGGATCGTGGCGGATTCGCCGCTGCCCCAGCAGATCATCGTGCTGTCGGGCATCGCCGTCGTCATGACGGTTGGCGTTTACGGGCTGGTGGGCGGCATCGTCAAGCTCGATGACCTGGGCCTGTGGATGACCCAGAAAGCATCCAAATTATCCCAGGCGGTCGGTAACGGCATCCTGCGCGCCGCGCCCTACATGATGAAGAGCCTGTCGGTAATCGGGACGGCGGCGATGTTTTTGGTCGGCGGCGGGATTCTGGTGCATGGCATCGCGCCCCTGCATCATGCCATCGAGGCCTTCAGCGTGGGGCGCGGTGGTGGGCTGACCGTGGCCTTGCTCAACGGCGTGTCCGGTGTCGTAGCCGGGGCCGTGGTGCTGGCGGTGGTCAGCGGTATAACGAAGGTGTGGCACGCCGTCAGGGGCTGACGACCACGCCGTTTTCCTCCGGCTTCCAGGCCAGCAAGCCCTTGCTGAAGCCGTAGGCGGCGCTCTGGTAGTAGGCAATGGCCCGGCGTACCAACGGGTTGTCGTTGCCCACGGTGGTTTCATGGCTGTTGCCCAAGGCGTCTTCATGCACGCGCATGCCACCGCGTGGGCTGAGGATGGCCAGGTTTTTGCCGTCGAACAGGCCCAGGTGCTGGTAGTTGCCGATCAGTACGCGAGGTGGCAGTGCATCCTCCTTTAGCAGGTCGCGGCCGAAAAAGGTCGAGGTGTAGTCAAGGTTGAGCAGGCCGAGCACGGTCGGCGCCAGGTCGATCTGGCTGGCCAGCTTGGCGTCC
This sequence comes from Pseudomonas sp. DCB_AW, assembly GCF_026240895.1. Classification (NCBI taxonomy): domain Bacteria; kingdom Pseudomonadati; phylum Pseudomonadota; class Gammaproteobacteria; order Pseudomonadales; family Pseudomonadaceae; genus Pseudomonas; species Pseudomonas sp. DCB_AW. Next base: position 25,798 of record NZ_JAPFCE010000044.1, on the reverse strand, counting down.
TCTCGGGGCGCGATGAGCTTGGGTGCATAGATCCACAACGGGATCTGGTAATTGCTCACCGGCAGGTCTTCCACGCCAGCGCTGCCAGCGGTGTGGTCGGCGACGAAGATGAACAGCGTGTTGTCGAACCACGGCTTGTGCTTGGCCGCCTGCAGGAACTGCGCGATGGCATGGTCGGTGTACTTCACCGCACCTTCACGGCCATCACCGGATGGAATGTCGATACGGCCTTCCGGGTAGGTGTAGGGGCGATGGTTGGACGTGGTCATCAGTTGCAGGAAGAACGGCTGCTGCTTGGCATGGTCAGCGTCCGCCAGCTTCAGGGTTTGCCGATACAGGTCTTCATCGGCCATGCCCCAGGCGTTCTTGAAGCTGATTTCGCTTTCATCGATGCTGCTCTGGTCGACGATGCGATAGCCATTGCCACTGAAGAACGCGTTCATGTTGTCGAAGTAGCCGCGCCCACCGTAGACGAACACGGCATCGTAGCCCCTGGCCGTCAACTGCTGGCCGAGGCTGGCATAGCCGCTTTCGCGACCAATGCGCTTGACGATCGAGCGCCCCGGGGTTGGCGGAATCGACAGGGTGATGGCTTCCAGGCCGCGGTCGGTGCGGGTGCCGGTGGCGTAGAAATTGTTGAAGTACAGGCTCTCGCGGCGCAAGGCGTCGAGGTTGGGCGTGAGGTTGCGCGCGTCGCCGTTGCTGCCCATGTATTTGGCGCTGAAGCTTTCGATGGTCACCAGGATGATGTTCGGGGTGCGCTGTGGGCCATGGGTGCTGATGTGGCGGCGAATGTCCTGTGGCTCTTGGCCCTGGAAGCGGACGTCGGGTTCGGCCAGTTCCTGATGCATGTGCGCGCCGACGTTAGCTGCGTCGAGGCTGGCATAGAACTGCGTGTAGTCCAGTTCATTGTTACGGAAGGCGGCAAAGAACTGATACGGCCCGTTGCTGGCCAGTTCTCGCTGGTAGGCGTTGCCGCCTTGGCCGCGCGGAAACTGCTGATCGATTACCACGCCATTCAGGCCAGCCAGCGCGGCCAGCAGGGCAATGCCCAGCACGCGTTGACGCATGCTCGCGGCGGGGGCGGCCAGGGCCTGGGCCAGTGGTTTGCGCAGCAGCACTGCCAGCACCACTGCGACCAACGCGATGGCGCTGAGCAGCGTGGGCAAGGGGTAGGATTCGCGGATGTTGTCCAGTACTTCCTTGGAGTAGACCAGGTAGTCGACGGCGATGAAGTTGAAGCGCACACCGAATTCGTCCCAGAACAGCCATTCCGACACTGCGACGAACAGCATCACGAACAGGCTGACCACCAGCAGCCCGGTCAGCAGCCCACGATGGGCGCGCGTACGCCACAGCGAGGTCGGGCAAAGCGCCAGGCATACACCGATCGGCAGGGCAGCATAGACAAGAAAACTCAGGTCGTAGATTGCCCCGTCAAAAAACAATGAGAAGTAATTACCACTGACTTCATCCAGGTGGGTTACCAGCAATACCAACCGCGTCAGTAGGAAAATGCCGAACCAGAGTGAGCAAAGTAGTACCAAGTAGCGCAAAGGGGCGGCGAGGGTAGTGCGCATCAAATAGCCCTGTTGTCTTTTTTAGTTGTGCAGAGGGCGGCAGGTTAGATCAGCGTTTGCAAAAAAAATGTCAAAATTTTGCGGTGCACACATGGAATGTCAGAATTATAGTTAGGCACTGTCGCTAACAGACTTGATGGGAGGTGTGCACATGTTCGGCAATGTATTGACCTACGACGCCTATCACTTGGCGTTGTATCTGATCACGGCGATTGCCTGGGTGAGCCTGGGCTTTGGCTTCCTGCTGAGCGGGATAGACGTGCAGGCGCTCTACAAGGGCTGCGCGATGTTCGGCGTGGCGCTGACCATCAGTGTGGTGATGCTGGTGGTGGATATCCTGCAGATGCTTGAGCACCATCAGGTGGAGATGGCATTGGTGATAGTGGGTATTGTTCTGCCGGCTGGAGTTATTCTGACCTACAAGGCAAGTTATTTGTTAGGTAGGTTTTCTCCTAAAAGCTTGTAAGAACTTTCTTGCAACTTAATGCGTGACAGCGTCACCGGTTAGCAACGCTATCACGTTTCAGCGGCTTAGAAGTGTACTTTTACCAAGAAGCTCGCTGTGTTTTGGTCAGTGGTAAAGGCATCGGAGTCCTTGATGCCGTATTTGTTCTTCCAGTAATCGTATTCAAAACCGACATACAGTTGCTTCTCACCCAGGTGCAACGCCTTGCCCAGGTCATATTTGACCTGTGGGTTGAAGTGCAGGTTGGCTTGGTAGGTGCCGCGACGGTTCTCGTCGTTGTCCACGACCCAATCCATGAAGCCGTCGATGAGGATATCGGACGAGCCCACAGGAATGGTGTACGACCAGACCGGGGTAATCTGCCAGACGTTGTCGCCTGCGCGGCTGCCGTCGGTGGTGCGCTGGTAGAAGTTCAGCTGGAAGTAGTCGAAGCCTGGGATGTCCAGGTCGAAGCCCGGGCCGATCAGGTAGGACTCGGTATCACCCTCGCCGAACTCGTAGGTCATCGCCAGCAGCACGTCCTTGACCGGGCCGAACGCCAGCTTCTGGTCGAAGATCTTGCCAAACGACAGGCGTGGGCTGATTTCACCGTAGTAGGTGTTGGGGCCGTTACCCGCGTCTTTCTTGCCTTGGTAGAAGATCTTGTCGACGAAAATGAAGTTGTCGCCGTACTTCCAGCCATCGGCGTGCTCGAAGGTCACGGTTTGCTGGATCTCGGGGTTGACCTTGAAGTTCTTGCCCCACAGGTAGGTGAGGCTGTTGTTCTGCCACTGCAGCAGGTCGCCGCCGAAGGTGGTGCCGCAGGCCAGCAGGCCGCCGGCGAGGATCAGGCTGTTGATGGTACGCATTGCGAGTGTCGCTCCCTTGATTGATCTGTTGTCAGCGCTCGGTGTTGGCGCTGTTTTTGTCTTTTGAGTCAGCTTTTTTCGATAGGCCACAGCTGTTTGGCAAGAGCTGAGCCAACTTTTCCGGGCTGGCACAACCTTCCTGCTCGACTTCGTTCTGAACGGATGAAAAGGGTCTTTCAGGCTGGCAACACGTTGGCCAACCGCCCGTATTCATTGACTGAGCGGTCAGTAAACGCAGGCAGAATCCGTTCTGCCCTGATCGAGGGGGCGCGCAGATTACTGGCTTGCGCGCCGGTCCTCAAGTGCTCCGTCCTGGAGCGGTGTGAATCAAACTTGTGCGTTTGGTCAGGTTATTAGAAATGGACTTTGATCAGGGCGCTTGCAACGCTCTGGTTGCTGTCCACATTGCCGCGGCTGTCGATGCCGTATTTGTCCTTCCAGTAGCTGTATTCAAAGCCCACGTACAACTGCTTGGCACCCAGGTTCAGGGCCTTGCCAAGGTCGTATTTGACCTGCGGGTTGAACTGCAGGTTGGCGTGGTAGGTGCCACGGCGGGTCTGGTCGTTGTCCACGACCCAGTCCATGTAGCCGTCGATGAGGATGTCGGACCTGCCCACGGGAATGGTGTACGACCAGGCCGGGGTGATCTGCCAGACGTTGTCGCCAGGGCGGCTGCCCTCGGTGTTGCGCACGTAGAAGTTCAAGGTGAAGTAGTTGAAGCCGGGGACGGCCAGGTCGAAGCCGGGGCCGATCAGGTAAGCCTCGTTGTCGCCTTCGCCACGCTCGTAGGTCATGGCGATGAGCACGTCTTTGATCGGGCCGAATTCGAATTTATGGCCGGTCATCTTGCCAAGCGACAGGCGTGGGCTGAACTCACCGTAGTAGGTGGTCACGCCTTTGCTGCGGTCGGCCTTGCCGTTGTAGAAAATCTTATCGACGAACATGAAGGTGTCGCCGTACTTCCATTTGTTGGCGTGCTCGAACGTGATGGTCTGCTGAATATCAGGGTTGACCTTGAAGTCCTTGCCGTACAGGTAGCTCAGGCTTTCGCCGTGCCATTGCAGCCATTCGCCTGCATGCGAGGGGAGGGTGGCCAGCAGGCTGCTGCCCAATAACAGGGACGTGGTGATGCGCTTCATGTCGTGATTCCCGGACTTATTGTTTTTGTTGGCGGTTTTTTTAGCGCGCAGGGGCGCCCCGAGCGGCCCATTCCGGCGGGCCGACGGTGTAGCGGTTACTGCGGGTGTGAGTCAGGGGCGGCCATTGCGCCGCCCCCTCTGGCTCAGTGCTGGTGACAGGCGTCGTTATGCGCCGCGCGGTCGGCACCACCGAGGATGTTGAACAGCACGTTCAACACCAGGGCGCTGACCGTGGCCATGGCGATGCCACTGTGGGTGATCGGTTCCATCCACTGCGGCATCTGTGCGAAGAACTCCGGGCGTACCACGGGGATCAGCCCGAAACCGACACTCACCGCAACCAGCAGCTGGTTGCGACGGTCGCCAATGTCTGCTTCCTGAAGGATTTTGATCCCGGTGGCGGTGACCATGCCGAACATGGCGATGGACGCGCCGCCCAGTACCGCAGGCGGGATCGAAGCAATCAGGAAGGCCGCTTTGGGCAGCAGGCTGAGCAGGATCAACAGCGCGCCGGCCACCACAGTGACGTAGCGGCAGCGTACCCCGGTCATCTGCACCAGGCCGATGTTCTGGGCGAACGAGGAGTGCGTGAAGGTGTTGAAGAAGCCCGCGACAAACGACGCGCCGGCATCGCACAGCAGGCCGCGACGCAGCATGCCAGGCGTTACTTCACGATCGGTCACCTTGCCCAGGGCGAGGAACATGCCCGTGGACTCGACGAAGATGATCACCACCACCAGGCACATCGACAGGATCGGTGCCAGGCTGAAGGTCGGCATGCCGAAGTGCAGTGGGGTGACCACTTGCAGCCACGGTGCGTCTTTCAGGCCGGTCAGGTCGACCATGCCGATGGAGCCGGCCAGGATGTAACCCAGGCCCATGCCGACCAACACCGAAACGTTGACCCAAAAGCCACGCATGAAGCGGTTGATGAGCAGGATCACAGCCAGTACCAGGCCTGCGACCATCAGGTAGATGGGCGAGCCGAAGGCTTCTGCCTCATGGCCGCCACCGGCCCAGTTGACCGCGACCGGGAACAGCGACAGGCCGATCGAGGTGATGACGGTACCGGTAACCAGGGGCGGGAAGAAGCGTACGACCTTGGACATGAACGGCGCGATCAGCATGCCGAAGAACCCGGCGGCGATGGTCGCGCCGAAGATCCCCTGCAGGCCGACGCCGGGCATGCCGGCCATGGCCACCATGCTGCCGACGGCAGCGAAGCTGGCGCCCATCATCACGGGCATGCGGATGCCCACCGGGCCGATACCGAACGACTGGATGATGGTGGCGACGCCTGCGACCAGCAGGTCGGCGTTGATCAGGAAGGCGACTTCTTCACGGGACAATCCGGCGGCTTGGCCAATGATCAAAGGCACGGCAATCGCGCCTCCGTACATCAACAGCACATGTTGCAGGCCTACCAGGATCAGTTGGAACAGGGGCAGAGGCTGACGCGGCGGCGCAACGGGAATGTACGCCTTGCGTGACTCGGACATGCAGCACCTCGAGTTTTGTTTTTATTCTCGGATCCAAGCGCCAGGCTGCAGGCCTGGGCGCTCGATGCTTGCTGGTTGCGTATTGCCTTGAAACAGAGGCCGGACAGGCCGGCCTCTTCGCGGGTAAACCCGCTCCCACCGGGAGCGGTGTGTGCCCGATGGGTCAGTTGACCGGGGCGCCTTTGGCGATCCAGTCACCGACGAGCTTGCGCTCTTCGGTGGTCATCTGGGTGATGTTGCCCAGCGGCATGATCTGGCTGGCGACCGCTTGCGCCTGGATGCGCGCGGCTTGGGCCTGGATCTGCTGCGGGGTGTCGAACATCACGCCGGCAGGGGCGGCGCTGAACAGTGGGCTGGTCGGCTTGGACGAGTGGCACACGGTGCAGCGTTCCTGGATGACATTGTGGATCTTGTCGAAGCTGTCGCCGCTTGCCTGGGCAGTGGCTTGCGCTGGTGCCGCAGGGGCTTCGGCGGGCTTGCTGGCCTCCTCGGCGCGCAGCTCGGCAGCCGTCTTGCCGCCGACGGCGGTGGCGGGCAGCGGCTGGTACTCGATCTTCGCGGCTGCTTGCTCAGGGCTGACGGCCATCGGCTTGGGGCCGGTGACGTAGGCCAGGCAGATCATCGCCAGAGCGCCGACGGGCAGAGTCCAGGCGTACTTGCTGCTGTCATGGCGGGTGTTGAAGTAGTGACGGATCAATACCGCCGCCACTGCAATGCCGGCCAGGATCAGCCAGTTGTACTGGCTACCGTAGGTGCTCGGGAAGTGGTTGCTGATCATGATGAACAGCACCGGCAGGGTGAAGTAGTTGTTGTGACGCGAACGCAGCAGGCCTTTGGCCGGCAGGCGTGGGTCAGGCGTGGTGTTGTTCTCGATCGCTGCCACCAGCTGGCGCTGGGCAGGCATGATGATGCGGAACACGTTGCCGACCATGATGGTGCCGATGATCGCGCCGGTGTGCAGGTATGCGCCACGGCCGCTGAATACCAGGCTGAAGCCCCAGCACGCAGCGATGATCAGCACGAACAGCACGCCACCCAGCAATGCCGGGCGCTTGCCCAGCGGCGAGTCGCAAAGCAGGTCGTAGATGAACCAGCCGGCCACCAGCGAACCGATACCAATGGCCACGCCCTCGGCACCGCTCAGGGTGCTGCCAGGGGCCAGCAGGTACAGGGTCGGGTTCCAGTAGAACACCACGCACAGCAGGGCGATACCGGACATCCAGGTGAAGTAGGCTTCCCATTTGAACCAGTGCAGGTTCTCGGGCATTTTCGGGGGTGCCAGCTTGTACTTTTCAAGGTGGTAGATACCACCGCCGTGGATGGCCCAAAGGTCACCCGACAGCCCGTCACGCGGATTGCTCCGGTTCAGGTTGTTTTCCAGCCAGACGAAGTAGAACGATGCACCGATCCAGGCGACACCGGTGATCATGTGAACCCAGCGAATGCTCAGGTTCAGCCATTCGTGAAGGTGTGCTTCCACAGTATGTACCTCTGCCGATCACCTTACGATGATCGACCTTTTCTTATTGGTGGGGATTGAGGATCAGCATCTGTTCCTCGGTGAAGTAATGCTCATCGCAGTTGTTGCCAGAACCACTGCGATCAACCACCAGGAAATCATCCCGCTTTTCGATCGTAAGCACCGGGTGGTGCCAAACGCCGCGATGGTAATTGATGCCCTGCCTGCCGTTACTGCGGAAGGCGCGGACCAAGCCTGATACAGGTGCATCGCCAACGGGCGCGACCACGATCAGAAAGGGGTTGCCGAGCAGCGGGATGAAAGCCTGGCTGCCCAGCGGATGGCGTTCCAGCATGCGTACGGTCAGCGGCATGTCCAGCGCGTCGGCGCGGAAGATGCTGATGATCGCTTTGTCTTCAGGCTCGGCGGTTTCGACCGTGGCGAGCTTGTGAAAGCGCATGGTCGAGCCGTTGTTGATCATGAAGTGGTCGCTGCCATCGGTTTCGATCACGTCACCGAAGGGGGCGAAGGCTTCTTTGGTCAGGGGCTCGATCATCAGGGTGCGCATGCGGTTATCTCTTCTATTGTTCGTTTTCTGAATGAGGTTCGGCTGTTGCTTACAGCTGCAGCAGACGGAACAGGGCGATCAGGTTGATCTGCGCCAGGGCTTCCTTGAATTCGGCATCCGCGTCGTTGTGGATGCGTTTCTCGAAAGCGGCGAGGATCTGGTGCCGATTGCTACCCTTCACGGCCATGATGAAGGGGAACTGGAACTTGGCCTTGTAGGCGTCGTTGAGCTCGGTGAAACGGGCGAACTCTTCGGCGTTGCACTGGTGGATACCGGCGCCGGCCTGCTCGTTGGTGCTCGATTCGGTCAACTCGCCCTGGATGGCGGCTTTGCCGGCCAGGTCCGGGTGAGCGTTGATCAGCGCCAGCTGGTCGGCGTGGTTGGCGCTGAGCAGGATGTCGCTCATGCGCTGGTGCAGCACTTCGATCTCGTCCAGCTCGCTCAGGTTGCCCAGGCCATAGGCTTTTTCAGCGACCCACGGCGAGTGCTCGTAGATGTCGGCGAAGGCGGCGACGAAGGCGTCGCGGCCCAGGGTCGATGGCGTGAAGGTCTTGAAAGCGGTCATCAGGCGTTCTCTTTCTTGTACGGGTGGGTGGTGTGCCAGTGGCGGGCGATGTCCGCGCGACGGGCGAACCAGACCTGGTCATGGCTCTTGGCGTAGTCGACGAAGCGCTTGAGCGCGGCCAGGCGCGCCGGGCGGCCGACCAGCCGGCAGTGCAGGCCGATGGAGAGCATCTTCGGCGCTTCGGCGCCTTCGGCGTACAGCACATCGAAGGCGTCCTTGAGGTACTGGAAGAACTGCTCGCCGCAGTTGAAGCCTTGTACCTGGGTGAAGCGCATGTCGTTGGTGTCCAGGGTGTAGGGGATCACCAGGTGCGGCTTGCCGGTGGGGTTGTTCGGCTCCCAGTAGGGCAGGTCGTCGTCGTAGGTGTCGCTGTCATAGAGGAAGCCACCTTCCTCCATCACCAGGCGGCGGGTATTCGGGCCGGTGCGGCCGGTGTACCAGCCCACAGGGCGCTCGCCGGTCAGTTCGGTGAGGATGCGGATGGCTTCGAGCATGTGCTCGCGCTCTTGGGCCTCGTCCATGTTCTGGTAATCGATCCAGCGGTAGCCGTGGCTGCAGATCTCGTGGCCGGCTTCGACCATGGCGCGGATCACATCCGGGTGGCGCTGGGCGGCCATGGCCACGGCGAACACGGTCAGCGGTACGCCGCTGTCCTTGAACAGCTTGAGCAGGCGCCACACGCCGGCACGGCTGCCATACTCGTACAGCGACTCCATGCTCATGTTGCGTTGGCCCTGCAACGGCTGGGCGGCGACCATCTCGGACAGGAAGGCTTCGGACTCTTTGTCACCGTGCAGGATGTTGCGCTCGCCACCTTCTTCGTAATTGAGGACGAAAGACAGGGCAATGCGGGCGTTGCCCGGCCATTGCGGGTGAGGTGGGTTGTTGCCGTAACCGATCAGGTCGCGAGGATAGTCAGCGCTCACTGCAGTCTTCCTTCTTGTGTGTTAGTGCGGGGTGGGCGGGCCGCGTCGGTATGTCGCACCACCGGATGGGCTGATTGTATACAACTTCTGAAATCTTTTGTAAGCCTGTTTTTCCGCATTTCTTCCCTTTTGTCGCCTGAGAATCCCTTGCAATAAACCTGCCTGATTGGTCAGCTAATGACGTTGGCCTCGGCACGGTGCCTGTATTTGCGACTGTTGGCGGGTTTGCTAGGGCCGCGACAGACGGGTTCAAAAAATTGTGTACAATTTGGCGATGGAATGTCTTAATAACGTCATTCCCGCACATCGCAGGCCGGTTGGCGTGATGATGGCCGTGTATTTTTTGCCCACAGATTGAACAAGAGGCGACAAGCAATGGGACGTTTGACCACACACGTACTGGATGCCGCGCATGGCTGCCCGGGCAGCTCGATCAAGGTCGAGTTGTACCGTGTCGAAGGCCAACAGCTGGAGCTGGTGAACACCGCCCTGACCAACAGCGATGGCCGTGTTGATGCGCCGTTGCTGCAGGGTGACGATTACCGCACGGGCGTTTACCAGTTGCAGTTCAGCGCTGGCGATTACTACCGCGCTCGCGGTGTGCAACTGCCGGCCCAGGCGTTTTTGGATGTTGTCGTGCTGCGCTTTGGCATCGACGAGCAGCAGGAGCATTACCACGTGCCGCTGCTGATCTCGCCGTACAGCTATTCGACCTATCGCGGAAGCTAGTTGGTCGCTAGAAGAATCTTCGTAGGTCCTTTGGCCCGCTCTCACACTGGCGGGCTTTTTTTCGTCTGGTTGTTTTTGTATCTACAGGTGGATTGCACTGCGCGACTGACATTTTTGCCAGTCGTCCCTTTAGGTCGGGTTTGAGACAATCGGTGCCCCAATCGCGTCAGAGGGGGTCGTTTGATGAGCGTTCAGAATGCGTATTCGCCCTATGGCTACCATCTGTCTCATCAGGGGGGGCTCGGCTTCAATGGTGAGCGACCGGATTTGGTCACTGGTCATTATCATTTGGGCAATGGTTACAGGGCGTACAATTCAGTATTAATGCGTTTCAATGGCCCGGATAGCTTGAGCCCGTTCGCGCTAGGTGGTCTAAACGCATATGCCTACTGTCAGGGAGACCCAGTGAATTTTCGTGATCCAAGTGGTCATGGGCTATGGGATAAGTTTCTTAATAAAGGCGTGACCAACGCTGAGGTAGTGCTGGCCGCAGCAGAACCTTTTATTACAAAGAAATTTACTCGCTTGGTGGCGTACCATGGTACGAAGATTTCAAATATAGCGTCGTTCAAGCGGGGTGTTTCGCGAGGACATTCATTGCCCAACAGGCGGCTTCAAGGTGAGGGGCTCTATGGCACGGATGACATTCACCAAGCCAAGGCATACGCTGAAAAGGCCGATGGACCTGGTGTGGTCTTGGGGGTGTTTTTGGAAGATGGTATTAGCTTGGTTCCAACTACTGGATATGGAAAGGACATAGCAGGTCGAATAGTGTTCAAGCCAACGGTATTCCCTCATCTTCAGGTGCGTGAGTTGTCTCCGCTGGACGGAAAGGTAGTGGAGCTTCGTGAGGCGCCCTATGAGCTGAAGAAGAAACCAGCGCCCGCCGCATAAAATGGAATGGGCGCCGAGGCGCCCATGGCTGGTGCAGTGAGAGTCAGAGGAACACAAACTTGGCAATGAAAATCGCACACAGCACCCACAGGCTGGCCGAGATTTCCTTGTACTTGCCAGTCCCCGCCTTCAGCGCCACATAGGTGATGAACCCCAGGGCAATACCGTCCGCGACCGAGAAGGTCAGCGGCATCATGATCACCGTGACGATCGCGGGAATGCTGTCGGTGGCTTCGTCCCAGTGGATGTGGGCCATGCTGCCCATCATCAGCATCGCTACATAGATCAGCGCACCGGCAGTGGCATAGGCAGGAATCATCCCCGCCAGCGGCGCGAAGAACATCGCGGCGACGAACAGCAGGCCAACCACCACGGCAGTCAGGCCCGTACGGCCACCCGCCGCAACCCCCGCAGCACTTTCCACATAGCTGGTCACTGGCGGTACGCCGACCACGGCACCGAACACGCTCGATGCACTGTCGGCCTTCAACGCCCGCGACAGGTTTTCGATGCGGCCATCCGCCGCCACCAGGTTGGCACGTTGCGCCACGCCCATCAGGGTGCCGGCGGTGTCGAACATGTGCACGAACAGGAACGCCAGCACCACGCTGATCATGCTGACGTTGAACACGCCGGCCACGTCCATCGCCATCCAGGTCGGTGCCAGGCTTGGCGGCATCGACATCACCCCGCCAAATTTCACCAAGCCCAGGCCCCAGCCGGCCAGGGTGACGCCGATGATGCTGATCAGGATCGCGCCGAACACCCGCTTGTAGCTGAGGATGGCAATCGACAGGAAGCACAGCGCCGCCAGCAGTGGGCCGGGTTCATGCAGCGAGCCCAGTTTGATCAGCGTGGCCGGGCTGTCGACGATGATGCCTGCAGTCTTGAGGCCGATCAGCCCGAGAAACAATCCGACGCCGGCCCCCATTGCATGGCGCAGGCTCAGCGGGATGCTGTTGAGCAGCCACTCGCGCACTTTTGACAAGGTCAGGAACATGAACAGCACACCCGAGACGAACACCGCGCCCAGTGCCGTTTCCCAGTTGTAGCCCATGGTGCCGACCACGGTGTAGGTGAAAAACGCATTCAGGCCCATGCCAGGCGCCAGGCCCACCGGCCAGTTGGCGTACAGGCCCATCAGCAGGCAGCCCAGCGCGGCGGCGATGCAGGTGGCGACGAACGCCGCGCCGTGGTCGATGCCGGCGTCAGCCATGATGTTGGGGTTGACGAAGATGATGTACGCCATGGTGATGAAGGTGGTCACCCCGGCGATCATTTCGGTTTTGACAGTGCTGCCATGTTGCTTGAGTTTGAAAATCCGCTCCAGCCAGCTCGTTTCGAGCGGTGGGGCGAGATCCAGCGTAGGGGCTTCGGATTTGCGGCTTTCCACAGCGGGTACTCCTCAAGTCTTTCTTGTTGTTTTGGAGCCATTGTCCTGCGCTTGCACTTGGCGGCTCCGCGAGGGAAGGCAGACACCTGACCGTTTTGTTGACTTATGGGTCAGGAAGTTGCACGGTGGATTATGCTTTTGTGTACAAAGAAAGCAAATAATGTTTTATCTTTTGTGTGCGCAATGCGTCGTACAACGGCTATATAGGTAAAAGGCCACCTGCAGAAACGGCTCAGCCTGTGTACAATGGCGCCATACTTTCCTTCGTGCCTCGAGAGCCCATGAACGAACAGCTGCAACCTCTGAAAAAACCTGTGCGCGCTGGCAAGGCCGGCCGCAGCGGTACCCAGGACGACATCGTCTACGCGCATATTTTCGAGGCGATCCTCGAACAGCGTCTGGCGCCGGGCACCAAGTTGAGCGAGGAAGCGCTGGGCGAGATCTTTGGCGTCAGCCGCACCATCATCCGTCGCGCTCTGTCGCGCCTGGCCCACGAAAGCGTGGTGCTGCTGCGGCCCAACCGCGGTGCGGTGGTGGCCAGCCCGACGGTGGAAGAGGCACGCCAAGTGTTCTTCTCTCGGCGCATGGTTGAACGCGCCATCACCGAACTGGCGGTGCAGCACGCTACCCTTGAGCAGCTCAACGAGCTGCGTCAGATGGTGCGTGAGGAACGCGACAGCTTCTCCCGTGGTGATCGCGGCGCGGGCATCCGCCTGTCGGGCGAATTCCACCTGAAGCTGGCCGAGGCGGCGGGTAATGCGCCGCTGGTCAGTTTCCAGCGCAGCCTGGTGTCGCAGACCTCGCTGATCATTGCCCAGTACGAAAGCGGCAACCGCTCGCATTGCTCGTACGACGAGCACATGCAGCTGATCGATGCCATCGAGGCGCGTGACGCCGAGCAGGCGGTAAGCCTGATGATGCATCACATGGACCACATCGACAGCAAGCTGAACCTGGACGAAGAAAGTGCCTCGGACGATCTGCATGCGGTGTTTTCGCACCTGTTGAAAAAGCCCAAGGTTGCTGCCAAGGGTTGATCGTTTGCTTGTATGAACTAGGGGGCCGCTTCGCGCCCCATTCGCAGCACAAGGCTGCTCCTACAGGGGTTACGCAATCCTTTGTAGGAGCAGCCTTGTGCTGCGAATGGGGCGCAACGCGGCCCCTGGTCGTTACTGGCCATAAACCAAACGTCTGCTAAATTCTTGTGAGCAAACCTTCATCAAGCAGTTGGGCTTGCGCATTCGTTGCGTTCAACTTCTTGAGGAAAGGGTTCATGAGCATGTCCCTCGGTACACGCATGGGGGCCGAACTGATCGGCACCTTCTGGCTGGTCCTCGGTGGCTGCGGCAGTGCGGTAATCGCAGCCAGTTCCCCGCTTGGCATCGGCGTTCTCGGTGTCGCCTTCGCGTTTGGCCTCACTGTCCTGACCATGGCGTTCGCCATCGGTCACATCTCTGGCTGTCATCTCAACCCCGCCGTGTCGTTCGGGCTGGTGGTGGGCGGGCGCTTCCCCGCCAAAGAACTGCTGCCCTACGTCATCGCCCAGGTGATCGGCGCCATCCTTGCGGCAGCGGTGATCTATTTCATCGCCAGCGGCAAGGCCGGTTTCGAGCTGTCGTCGGGGTTGGCGTCGAACGGCTACGCGGATCATTCGCCCGGCGGCTATTCGCTGGGGGCGGGGTTTGTCAGTGAGGTGGTGATGACGGCGATGTTCCTGGTGGTGATCATGGGGGCCACCGATGCCCGCGCCCCGGCAGGCTTTGCGCCGATTGCCATCGGCCTGGCCCTGACCCTGATCCACCTGATCTCGATCCCGGTGACCAATACCTCGGTCAACCCCGCGCGTAGCACGGGGCCGGCACTGTTCGTCGGTGGTTGGGCCCTGCAGCAGCTGTGGCTGTTCTGGCTGGCGCCGCTGATCGGGGCAGCGATCGGCGGCGCGTTGTACCGGGGGCTGGCGAAAGAGCCTTAGCGCTGGTGCACGCAACGCCCAGCGGCGTAGGTTTCGCGCACGGTGCGGTCATCGCCCAGGGTGGTGAGCACGAACAAGGTCTCTTCGATGCTGTTGGACTGCTGAATACGGTAGTCCAACAGCGGCGTGGCCTTGTAGTCGAGCACCACGAAGTCGGCATCGTTGCCGGCGCGCAGGCTACCAATGCGGTCGTCCAAGCGCAGTGCGCGGGCGCCGCCGAGGGTGGCCAGGTACAGCGACTTGTACGGGTGCAGGCGTGCGCCCTGCAGTTGCATGACCTTGTACGCCTCGTTCAGCGTGTTGAGCAGCGAGAAGCTGGTGCCGGCGCCCACGTCGGTGCCCAGGCCAACGTTGACCTTGAAGCGCTCGGCCTGCGGCAGGTTGAACAAACCGCTGCCCAGGAACAGGTTGGAGGTCGGGCAGAAGGCCACGGCCGAGCCGGTTTCGGCCAGGCGTTGGCACTCGTCGTCGCACAGGTGCACGCCGTGGGCGAACACCGAGCGCTCGCCCAGCAGCTCGAAGTGGTCATAGACGTCCAGGTAGCCTTTCTGCTCGGGGAACAGCGACTTGACCCAGTCGATTTCCTTGAGGTTCTCCGACAGGTGCGTGTGCAGGTACACGCCCGGGTGCTCCTTGAGCAGTTGGCCGGCCAGGGTCAGTTGCGCTGGGGTGCTGGTCGGTGCGAAGCGCGGGGTGACCGCATAGTGCAGGCGGCCCTTGCCGTGCCAGCGCTCGATCAGTGCCTTGCTTTCGGTGTAACCAGACTCGGCCGTGTCGGTCAGGTAGTCAGGGGCATTGCGGTCCATCATCACCTTGCCGGCGATCATCCGCAGGTCGAGGCGTTCGGCTTCTTCGAACAGGGCGTTGACTGACTCCGGGTGCACGCTGCCGAATACCAGGGCCGTGGTGGTGCCGTTGCGCAGCAGTTCCTTGAGGAAGATTTTCGCGACCTGGTCGGCGTGGCCCTTGTCGGCGAACTGTTTCTCGCACGGGAAGGTGTAGGTGTTGAGCCAGTCCAGCAGCTGTTCGCCGTAGGAGCCGATCATGCCGGTCTGTGGGAAGTGAATATGGGTATCGATGAAGCCCGGGGTGATCAGGGCATCCTGGTAATGCACCACGTCGATACCGGCATCCAGGGTCGGCAGCAGCTCGCTGGCGTGGCCGATGGCGCTGATGCGGCCATCGTCGACCACCAGCAGGCCGTCTTCGTAGTATTCATGGGAGGCCTCCAGGCCGACCTCGGCCGGGTCGGCGATGCTGTGCAGGATGGCGGCACGGTAGGCTTTGCGGGTTGCGGTCATAAAGCGCTCGTCAAATGGCTTGGCTGCGCCGGGAGGGCGGCAGCAACTGGGCAATGGGGCCGGCGTTGGCGGCAGCGTCATGCTGGCCGAAGCAGGCGTTGTAGGTGGCAATGATTTCCGCGGCGATGGACACGGCGATCTCGATCGGCAGCTTGCCCTTGACCTCGGCAATGCCCATCGGGCAGCGCATGCGGGCCATGACGGCAGCGTCGTAGCCGCGCTCGCGCAGGCGGTGCTCGAACTTGGCCCGTTTGGTCTTCGAGCCGATCAGGCCGAACCAGGTGAAATCGTTGCGCTTGAGAATGGCGGCGGTCAGTTCCAGGTCGAGCTGGTGGTTATGGGTCATGACGATGCAATAGCAACCGGCTGGCAGCTCGGCCACTTCATCGACCGGCTCCTCGTTGACCACCTTGGTCACCCCAGGGGGGATGAGCTCGGGGAATTCCTGTTCGCGCGAATCGATCCAGCGCACCCGGCAGGGCAGCGCGGCGAGCAAGGGTACCAGAGCGCGGCCGACATGGCCCGCACCGAACACCGCGATCTGCGCCTGCACTGCGGCCATCGGTTCGAACAGCAGCACGGTGACGCCGCCGCAGCACTGGCCGAGGCTGGCACCGAGGCTGAAGCGCTCCAGGTGCGGGGTGGTGCGTTGTGCTTCGAGCATCTGCCGGGCGATGTGCAGGGCCTTGTATTCCAGGTGGCCGCCGCCGATGGTGTCGAACAGCGCGGTGGCACTGACGACCATTTTCGAGCCGGCGTTGCGCGGGGTAGAGCCGCGTTCCTCGATGATGGTGACCAGTACGCAGGGTTCGCCACGGGACTGGTGGTCGGCGAGGGCGTTGATCCATTGGTGCATGATTCAACCTCTCTTGAAGGCTGACATTGTCCTTGTGGGAGCGGGCTTGCCCCGCGAATGCGGCAGTGGCCACACCCTCGTATTCGCGGGGCAAGCCCGCTCCCACAGGGTTACGCGATGTCAGTGAGTCACGGTTTCCAGTTCTTGTTCGGCAGATTGTTGCTGAGCCACTTCCTTGCGCATCTGCTCACAGCCCCACAACACGCGCTCCGGGGTCGCCGGTGCGTCGATGTTCGGCTGCACGCGGTAGTCGGCCAAGCTCGCCACGGCGTCCTTGATCGCACACCAGGCGGCGATGCCGAGCATGAACGGCGGCTCGCCCACGGCCTTGGAATGGAACACCGTGTCCTCCGGGTTCTTGCGGTTTTCCACCAGCTTCACGCGCATGTCCAGCGGCATGTCGGCTACTGCCGGGATCTTGTAGCTGGCCGGGCCGTTGGTCATCAGTTTGCCCTTGGCATTCCACACCAGTTCCTCGGTGGTCAGCCACCCCATGCCCTGGATGAAGCCGCCTTCGACCTGGCCGATGTCGATGGCCGGGTTCAGCGAGTCGCCCACGTCATGCAGGATGTCGGCGCGCAGCATCTTGTACTCGCCGGTCAGGGTGTCGACGATCACTTCCACGCAGGCCGCGCCAAAGGCGAAGTAGTAGAACGGCCGGCCGCGGGCCTGGCTGCGGTCGTAGAAGATTTTCGGCGTGCGGTAGAAGCCGGTGCTCGACAGCGACACCTGGGCGAAGTACGCCTGCTGCACCAGTTGCTCGAAGCTGACGATCTGGTCGCGCACGCGCACATGGCCATTGCGGAACTCGACGTCCTCCTCGGTCACCTGATAGTGCCGCGCGGCGAATTCGGTCAGGCGCTTCTTGAGGATCTCGGCGGCGTTTTGCGCTGCCTTGCCGTTCAGGTCGGCGCCGCTGGAGGCCGCGGTAGGCGAGGTGTTTGGCACCTTGTCAGTGTTGGTGGCGGTGATCTGGATACGGTCGAAATCGACCTGGAAGATCTGCGCGACCACCTGGGCGACTTTGGTATTCAGGCCCTGGCCCATCTCGGTGCCGCCGTGGTTCAGGTGGATGCTGCCGTCGGTGTAGATGTGGATCAGCGCCCCCGCCTGGTTGAGGAAGGTGGCGGTGAACGAAATGCCGAACTTGACCGGGGTCAGTGCCAGGCCCTTCTTGAGGATCGGGCTGTTGGCATTGAACCGGCGGATCGACTCACGGCGTTCGGCGTAATCGCTGCTGGCTTCCAGGTCGGCGGTCATCTCGTCGAGCATGTTGTGCTCGACGGTCTGGTAGTAGTGGGTGACGTTGCGCTCGGTCTTGCCGTAATAGTTGGCTTTGCGCACGGCCAGCGGGTCACGGCCCAGGTGGCGGGCGATGTGGTCCATCACCTGTTCGATGGCGACCATGCCCTGTGGGCCGCCGAAGCCGCGGTAGGCGGTGTTGGAGGCGGTGTTGGTCTTGCAGCGGTGGCCATGCACGGTAGCATCGCCCAGGTAATAGGCGTTGTCGGAGTGGAACATGGCGCGGTCGACGATCGAGCCGGACAGGTCGGGCGAGTAGCCGCAGTTGCCGGCCAGGTCGAAGTTGATGCCGTGCAGGCGGCCGTTGTCATCGAAGCCGACGTCGTACTCGACATAAAACGGGTGACGCTTGCCGGTCATGGTCATGTCTTCGACGCGCGGCAGGCGCATCTTGGTCGGCTGGCCGGTCAGGCGCGCAATGACCGCGCACAGGCAGGCCGGGCTGGCGGCCTGGGTTTCCTTGCCGCCGAAACCACCACCCATGCGGCGCATGTCGAGGACGACCTTGTTCATCGGCACGTCCAGCACTTCGGCCACCAGCTTCTGCACCTCGGTGGGGTTTTGCGTGGAGCAGTAGACGATCATGCCGCCGTCCTCGGTGGGCATCACCGAAGAAATCTGCGTCTCCAGGTAGAAGTGCTCTTGGCCACCGATGTGCAAGGTACCTTGCAGGCGATGCGGAGCACTGGCCAAGGCCGCGGCCGAGTCGCCGCGTTGGTGGGTGTGGCTGTCGAGCACGAAGTGCTTCTTGCGCAACGCTTCGACCACATCCAGTACCGGCTCCAGGTCTTCGTACTCGACGATGGCCGCCATGGCGGCGCGGCGGGCGGTTTCCAGGTCACGGGCGGCCACGGCGAGCACCGGTTGACCAAAGAACTCGACCTTGTCGATGGCCAGCAGCGGGTCACCGGCTACGACTGGGCCGATGTCCTTGAGCCCCGGGATGTCTTCGTGGGTGATGGCGATGCGCACGCCTTCGAAGGCATAGCACGGCGTGGTGTCGATGCGCAGGATGCGCGCATGGGCACGGTCGGCAGTGCGCGCATAGACGTGCAACTGGTTAGGGAATTCGAGGCGGTCATCGATGTACACCGCCTCGCCGGCCACGTGCTTGTCGGCGCTGTCGTGCTTGACGCTGCGGCCGACCCCGGTGGTCAGGTCCTGGCTGAACAGTTCGGCCATCTCGGCCTGGCTCTTGGCTACGTGATGGTTAGACATAAGCGGTCACCCGGGTTTCGATGTGCGGCGTTTGCTGTTCGATGAAGTACTTGCGCAGCAGGTTCTGCGCGGTCAGCAGGCGGTATTCCTTGCTGGCGCGGAAGTCGCTGAGCGGGGTGAAGTCTTCGGTCAGGGCCTGGCAGGCGCGCTCGATGCTGGCCTGGTTCCATGGCTTGCCGCGCAGGGCTGCTTCGCAGGCGCGGGCGCGTTTGGGGATCGCGGCCATGCCACCGAAGGCGATACGCACACCGCTGACCACGCCGTTCTCGATGCTCAGGTTGAACGCTGCGCACACGGCAGAGATGTCGTCATCCAGGCGCTTGGACACTTTATAGGCGCGGAAGGCCCAATCCACACTGGCGCGCGGCACGATGATCTTCTCGATGAACTCGCTGTCCTGGCGCGCGGTGATGCGGTAGTCGATGAAGTAGTCCTCCAGCGCCAGGGTGCGCTGGCGTTCGCCTTGGCGCAGCACCACCTGGGCATCCAGGGCGATCAGCAGGGGCGGCGAGTCACCAATCGGCGACGCGTTGCCGATATTGCCGCCCAGGGTGCCCTGGTTGCGGATCTGCAGCGAGGCGAAGCGGTGCAGCAGGTCGCCGAAATCAGGGTACTCGGCGTTGAGCGCCTCATAGCAGTCAGTGAGCGGGGTGGCTGCGCCGATTTCCAGGTGGCTGGCGGTTTTGTCGATGCGCTTGAGCTCGGCCACATGGCCGACATAGATCATCACCGGCAGGGTCTTGTGGAACTGGGTCACTTCCAGCGCCAGGTCGGTACCACCGGCCAGCAGACGTGCTTCGGGGTGCGAGCTGTACAGGTCGGCCAGGTCGGCCACGGTCAGCGGCACCAGGCAACGTTTGTCGCCGCTGTTGAGCTCGCCGGTCTGGGTTGGCGCAATGGCCTTGAGGCGGCTGATGGTTTGGGCTTGCTGGGCGTCGAACTGATCGCGGCAAGGCTGGCGGCAGCTCTGCTCGGCGGCATCGAGGATCGGCCGGTAGCCGGTGCAGCGGCACAGGTTGCCGGCCAAGGCTTCCTGGGCCTGATGCACGTCGGCGCCTTGGCTGTTTTTCTGCAGGGCGAACAGCGACATGACAAAGCCTGGGGTGCAGAAGCCGCATTGCGAGCCATGGCAGTCGGCCATGGCTTTTTGCACGCTGTGCAGTTCACCCTGGTGCTTGAGGCCTTCGACGCTGATCAACTGCTTGCCGTGCAGTGACGAAACGAACGTCAGGCATGAGTTGAGGCTACGGTAGCGCAGGGTATCCTGGCCTTGGTCGTCCTGGGTCAATTCACCGACCACCACGGTACACGCACCGCAGTCACCGCTGGCGCAGCCTTCCTTGGTGCCGGGTTTGCCCAGGTGCTCGCGCAGGTATTGCAGCACCGTCATGTTCGGGTCCAGGGCGTGCTCATTACGCAGCTCCTGGTTGACGAGAAACTGGATCACGGGGATGGCCTCGCAATGGTTTTATTGTTGTTGGGCGGACAATAAGCAGACCTGACGAACTGGTCAATATTTTTCTGACTCAAAGGTCAGGAAAATGCGTATGTCTACACCCGGCCGAACACATTGCCCATATCACAAGCATAGATCGCGCCGTGCAGGCAGCTGCCTGGCAGGCCAAATAAAGCGCAAGGCCCCTCTGCGCGAGTGCGGGTCAAGTACGCTACAATCCGCCCCTTGTGCCCAGTTCAATGATTTTGAAGGAAAACCATGACGTTCAAGGCCCCGGACAGCCTCTCCGAGCAGATTGCCGATTACCTGGCCGAACGCATTATTCGCGGCGAGCTGGCGCCGGGCGAGCGCATTCAGGAGCAGAAGGTTACCCAGGCGCTTAATGTCAGCCGCGGCTCGGTGCGTGAAGCGCTGTTGATCCTCGAGCGTCGGCATCTGGTAGCGATCTTGCCGCGTCGCGGTGCGCATGTGACCAAGTTGGACGAGCGCAGTGTGCGCAGCCTGTGCAACTTGATGGGTGAGTTCTACATCCTGCTGGGCAACGCCGTTGCACAAAAATGGCGCCTGGAGGCCGACTTGCGCCCGTTTCTGGAGATCCAGCAGCGCTTGCAGCATGCCCGCGATCAGCAAGACATCAAGGCCTTCGTCGCTGAAAGCTTCGCCGTCATGCGTGCTGCCTATCCGTTCGCCGACAACCCGTACCTGCAGGAAACCGTCGAAAACCTGCAGCCGGCCATGAGCCGCGCCTACTACCTGGCCCTGGACCAACGCCAGGCCAGCACGGACGACTACCTGGAGCTGTTCGCGCGCCTGCTCGAGGCGGTGGTCGCCCGCGACCTGCCGCGCATTCGCGAGGTGCTCACCGCCTATTGCCAGCGCAGCTGTGAGCTGGTGCTGGCGGCGTTGGCCCGGGCCTGACGATGCGCCTCAAGTGCATTCGCCTGGCCGGGTTCAAGTCGTTCGTCGACCCCACCACGGTCAACTTCCCCAGCAACATGGCGGCCGTGGTAGGCCCCAACGGTTGCGGCAAATCCAACATCATCGACGCGGTGCGCTGGGTGATGGGCGAGAGTTCGGCGAAGAACCTGCGTGGCGAGTCGATGACCGACGTCATCTTCAACGGCTCTACCAGCCGCAAACCGGTCAGCCAGGCCAGTATCGAGCTGGTGTTCGACAACAGCGATAACACCTTGGTCGGGGAGTACGCGGCTTACGCTGAAATCTCCATCCGCCGCAAGGTGACCCGCGACGCGCAGAACAGCTATTACCTCAACGGCGCAAAATGCCGTCGCCGGGACATCACCGATATTTTCCTTGGCACCGGCCTTGGGCCGCGCAGCTACTCGATCATCGAGCAGGGCATGATCTCCAAGCTGATCGAAGCCAAGCCCGAAGAGCTGCGCAACTTCATCGAAGAAGCGGCGGGTATCTCCAAGTACAAGGAGCGCCGCCGCGAGACCGAGAACCGCATCCGCCGCACCCAGGAAAACCTGGCGCGCCTCACCGACTTGCGTGACGAGCTCGAACGCCAGCTCGAACGCTTGCACCGTCAGGCCCAGGCAGCCGAAAAGTACCGTGAGTACAAGGCCCAGGAACGCCAGCTGAAAGCCCGCTTGTCGGCCCTGCGCTGGCGCGACTTGGACGAACGCGTACGCCAGCGCGAGGCGGTGATCGGTGATCAGGACGTGTCCCACGAGGCCTTGGTGGCCGAGCAGCGCAACGCCGACGCGAGTATCGAGCGCCTGCGCGATGGCCACCACGAATTGTCCGAGCGCTTCAACCAGGTGCAGGGCCGCTTCTATTCAGTAGCGGGCGACATTGCCCGGGTCGAGCAGAGCATCCAGCACGGCCAGCAGCGCCTTCGCCAGTTGCAGGACGACTTCAAGGAAGCTGAGCGCACGCGCTTGGAGACCGAGTCCCACCTGGGCCATGACCGCACCTTGCTGGCCACCCTCGGCGAAGAGCTGGCCATGCTCGAGCCCGAACAGGAAATGACCCTGGCGGCCGCCGAAGAAGCCGCTGCCACCCTCGAAGAAGCCGAGCTGGGCATGCACGGCTGGCAAGAACAATGGGACACCTTCAACACCCGCTCCGCCGAGCCCCGCCGTCAGGCAGAAGTGCAACAGTCCCGCCTGCAGCAGCTTGAAGCCAGCCTGGAACGCTTGTCGGAGCGCCAGCGCAAGCTGGGGGAAGAGCGCGACCTGTTAGGTGCCGAGCCGCAGGACGCGGCCCTGGTCGAGCTGTCCGAGCAGTTGGCCAGCAGCGAGATGCTGCTCGAAACGTTGCAACTGTCCGAAGAGCAAGTGGTCGAGCAACTCGAAGGCACGCGCGAGCAATTGCAGCAGGCCACCCAGGCGCAACAACAGGCGCAGGGTGACCTGCAGCGCCTGGGCGGGCGGTTGGCATCGCTGGAGGCCTTGCAGCAGGCCGCACTGGAGCCGGGCGTAGGTGCCGCAGACTGGTTGCGCGAGCAGGGCCTGGCACAGCGCCCGCGCCTGGCGGAAGGGCTGCGGGTCGAGCCGGGCTGGGAGCTGGCCGTGGAGACGGTGCTTGGCGCCGATCTACAGGCTGTGCTGGTTGATGATTTCAACAACCTCGCTTTTGCCGACCTGGAGCAAGGCGAGTTGCGCTTGCTGCTGGCAAGCGGCGAGGGTGCGCGGCTGGCGGGCAGCCTGCTGGACAAAGTCGAAGGGCGTACCGACCTGACCCCCTGGCTGGGGCAGGTCAAACCGGTCGATGACCTGGCCCAAGCGCTGGCACTGCGTGCGACTCTGGCTGAAGGGCAAAGCCTGGTTAGCCGCGATGGTTATTGGGTTGGCCGGCATTTTTTGCGGGTCAGCCGAGGCGGCGAGGCCGAAGGTGGGGTGTTGGCCCGTGGCCAGGAAATCGAGCGCCTGGGCCAGCAACAGCTGGAGCAGGAAGCCGCCCTGGAGCACCTTGAGCAACAGCTTCAAGATGTGCGCGAGCAGCAATTGGGCCTGGAAGAACAGCGCGAGCAACTGCGCCGCCGCACCCAGGAAGAAAGCCGCCAGCACGGCGAGCTCAAGGCCAGCCTGTCGGCCAGCCGGGCCCGTGCCGAGCAAGTCGAATTGCGTCGCCGCCGCCTGCACGAAGAGCTGACCGAGCTGCAAGAACAGCGCGCCCTGGAGCACGAGCAACTGGGCGAGGCGCGGTTGGTGCTGCAAGAAGCCTTGGACCTGATGGCCCAGGACACCGAGCAGCGCGAACAGTTGATGGCTCGCCGCGATACCCTGCGCGAAGGCCTTGACCGCATCCGTCAGGAGGCCCGCCAGCACAAGGACCACGCCCACCAGTTGGCCGTGCGCCTAGGCTCGCTGCGTGCCCAGCACGACTCCACCCATCAGGCCCTGGAGCGCCTGGAACAGCAGGCAGCACGCCTGACCGAGCGCCAGGAGCAACTGAGCCTGAACCTGGAGGAGGGCGCAGCGCCCCTCGAAGAGCTGCGCCTCAAGCTCGAAGAGCTGCTGGAGCGGCGCATGAGCGTCGACGAAGAAATGCGCCAGGCGCGCCTGCACATGGACGAAGCCGACCGCGCCCTGCGCGACGCGGAAAAACGCCGCACCCAAGCCGAGCAGCAAGCCCAACTGCTGCGTGGCCAGCTGGAGCAGCTACGCCTGGAGTGCCAGGGCCTGGATGTGCGGCGCAAGACCCTGCAGGAACAACTGCTGGCCGACGGCTACGACCTGCAAGGCGTGCTTGCCACCCTTGAAGCGGACGCCACCGAACAGAGCACCGAACAGGCGCTGGAGCAGACCGAGGCGCGTATCCAGCGCCTGGGCGCGATCAACCTGGCGGCCATCGAAGAGTACGAGCAGCAGTCCGAGCGCAAGCGCTACCTGGACGCCCAGAACGCCGACTTGGTCGAAGCACTGGAGACGCTGGAAAACGTCATCCGCAAGATCGACAAGGAAACGCGCAACCGCTTCAAAGATACCTTTGATCAGATAAATGCCGGATTACAGGCACTTTTTCCAAAAGTTTTCGGTGGTGGCAGCGCTTATCTGGAACTGACAGGCGAAGATCTACTCGATACAGGGGTAACGATCATGGCGCGACCCCCGGGCAAGAAGAACAGCACCATCCATCTGCTGTCCGGTGGCGAGAAGGCACTGACCGCCCTGGCGCTGGTGTTCGCCATTTTCAAGTTGAACCCCGCACCGTTCTGCATGCTCGACGAAGTCGATGCGCCGCTGGACGATGCCAACGTCGGGCGTTACGCCCGGCTGGTGAAGGAAATGAGTGAAAGCGTGCAGTTCATCTACATCACCCATAACAAGATTGCCATGGAGATGGCGGATCAATTGATGGGGGTGACGATGCATGAGCCGGGCTGCTCACGCCTCGTTGCAGTGGATGTGGAGGAGGCGATGGCCATGGTCGACGCCTGATGCGCGAAGATAGGGCACATTCTGTAGCGAAATGGCCCCGCCATGTGCGACAGACGGTGTAAAGTTGTCTTTGGTCGTGCTAGCTTAATGTCACTCGTTTTTTGCGTGGGTAAAACGCCTGTCAGAACATAGAGTTGGCGCCACGTGTTAAAGGGCTTTGAACCCTTTGTTTTCAAGCATATTTTTATAGAGGCACGGGATTACATGGAAATCGGTCTGCGCGAGTGGCTGATCCTCATCGGCATCATTGTCATTGCCGGTATTCTTTTCGACGGCTGGCGCCGCATGCGCGGCGGGAAAGGCAAGTTGAAATTCCGTCTGGACCGCAGTTATTCCAATGTCCCCGACGAAGAGGGCGGCGCCGAAGTGCTCGGCCCATCGCGGGTATTGGATAACCACAAGGAGCCAGAACTGGACGAGAGCGACCTGCCCTCGCTCAGTGCGTCGTCGCGCGATCGCGAACGCGAGCCCAAGCCAGTCAAGGCCAGCAAGCGTGGCAAGCGCGCCGCAGAAGTGCCGCAAGGTGACCTGAACCTGGTCGCAGAGGCGCGCGAGCCTGATCTGTTCGCCGATGCCGATGATGATTTTGCCGCCGACAACAACCGCAACAGCGGTGCGTCGTCCAGCAACAACTCGGTCAAGGAACTGCCTCCCGCTGAAGAGGTGCTGGTGATCAGCGTCATCTCCCGCGACGAGGGTGGTTTCAAGGGCCCGGCACTGCTGCAGAACATTCTCGAGAGCGGCCTGCGTTTTGGCGAGATGGACATCTTCCACCGCCACGAGAGCATGGCCGGCCACGGCGAAGTGCTGTTCTCCATGGCCAACGCCGTGAAGCCCGGTATTTTCGACCTGGACGACATCGACCACTTCAGCACCCGTGCGGTGAGCTTCTTCCTGGGGCTGCCAGGCCCGCGTCACCCTAAGCAGGCCTTCGACGTGATGGTCGCGGCGGCGCGCAAATTGGCCCATGAGCTCAATGGCGAACTCAAGGACGACCAGCGCAGCGTGCTGACCGCCCAGACCATCGAGCACTACCGCCAGCGCATCGTCGAGTTCGAGCGCCGCGCGCTGACCCAGAAACGCTGATAGATCCAGACGAAAGAGCAGCCTGCGGGGCGTGCTGGCCGGTTCGGGCTCCTAGGTTGTCTGATCTGGCCCCTTCGCGGGTAAACCCGCTCCCACAGGTACCCCACTGTTTTTGAACCCAGTGGCGTACCT
>NZ_JAPFCE010000163.1:0-555 GCF_026240895.1 Pseudomonas sp. DCB_AW | reverse complement strand
GACATTTGGGAAGGACTGACTCTCCACAGGCACAAAAGACTTAACACCATCATGGTGGATATCCCCGGGAATTCGAGGTGCAGCTGCAGGAGTCTGGACCTGAGCTGGTGAAGCCTGGGGCTTCAGTGAAGATATCCTGCAAGGCTTCTGGTTACTCATTCACTGGCTACTACATGCACTGGGTGAAGCAGAGCCATGGAGATATCCTCGATTGGATTGGATATATTTATCCTTACAATGGTTTTTCTAGCTACAACCAGAAATTCAAGGGCAAGGCCACATTGACTGTAGACAAGTCCTCTAACACAGCCTACATGGACCTCCGCAGCCTGACATCTGAGGACTCTGCAGTCTATTACTGTGCAAGACTTCGACTTTCCTACTTTGACTACTGGGGCCAAGGCACCACTCTCACAGTCTCCTCAGCCAAAACGACACCCCCATCTGTCTATCCACTGGCTCCTGTGTGTGGAGAGGGGATATCCACCATGAAGTTGCCTGTTAGGCTGTTGGGTGCTGAAAATCTGCACTTGAAAATCCATGGTGGATATCCCC
>NZ_JAPFCE010000043.1:0-43296 GCF_026240895.1 Pseudomonas sp. DCB_AW | reverse complement strand
CTCATGCATGCGAAAAAACGGCTCGCCATGCACCAGACGGCTTTTATGCACCAACGGGAACTCATGCTGCGGCATGGCAGCGGCGATCGCCTGGTAGCGCTTGTCGATCCGTCGCAAGGAGAATTGGGCGTTGGGTAACGGCATCGCTAAAAATCAGGGCAACCGCTTCTCCATCGGCTGATAGACCAGCCCGGCAAACTCGCCCACGTCGCCTGTCAGAACGAACCCATAGCGTTCGTAGGCGGCCACCGAAGACAACGACGCCCTGACCGTCACCACCGCCTCCCTCGCCTGCGCCAGTGCCGCGTTCATCAGGCGCGTACCAATGCCCCGCCGTTGCCAGCCCGGTGCGACGAACAGCATGGCCACGTGGCGGCCTTCCTTGAATTCGATCAACCCGGTGAGGGCGCCGTCCGCGACGCACACCAGCATCAGGTTATCGCCCTCCATACGCTCGGCAAACGCCTGTGCCGCCGCCACCTTGGCGAAGGTGTCCACACCCTGCGCCGACAGCGAAGGTGCAACGGCCTGCATGAATGCGTCCAGGCACAGGGTGCTGGCAGAGGGCAGGTCGTCGTGGGTCAGTTTGCGTATGTGCATGGTCGTCGTCCGTGGCGAATCAAAGCAGGATAGTGCCCTCCCGGAGGCAACCCTAGCAACGTGGGCAATCAAGGGCCGGCATTAATCGATGAGGAGGTGCAGGTTCATACCCTGGAGCCTGGTGCTGCTGTTCGGCATAACATTTGGGTCAATCCCATGAAGGACCTTTTGCGAGAATACTTGTCAACTGACACTTATGCCAGTTGCCCTTGTTCTACAGAAGAATACTATCAACCCGTAGTAAATTTTCTTTTGGGAGATTAAACATGTCAGTCAGCATTTCTAAAATCACGGACAGTAATGGCGATGAGCTGAAAGCAGGCGACTCCAACGCAGGAGCGACCCCACCTTTCACCGTTCATGGTACGGCAGCAGCGAATCACAGGATTATTCTTTGGTTAAACAAAGAAATGGTCAGCATGATGCCTACATCAACTAACGATGGAAAATGGACCTACGTATTCACGCCTATGTCTACGTCTAAAGAAATCGACTTGGTCGCTGCGGAAGTGGGCTACTTTAACTCCACTAACGGCACGTTCAATCGTAAGTATTCGGGAACCCAGGTTGGATAAATTTTGATCCAGAAAATCCGCTTTGGGACGCTGTCAACCACTCGTTGATTCGCCCCATCGCGATTAGCCCACATTAGTGGATCACAGCTCCCTCAGCCGCATGTTAATTCTCCCTAGACGCGGCGCCTTGAAAGCTTGCGCAAAGCCATTTGCCTCACCTTACCCATTCGGCACCTGCCTACGGTAACCGGACAACGAAACCCCCGTCTGGCGTTTGAAATACCGGCACAAATACGACGCGTCGGCGAAGTTGAGCGTGTCCGCGATTTGCCCAATCGCCAGGGTACTGTATGAAAGCAGTGCCTTGATTTCCAAGGTCACCTGGCGGTCAATCAGGCCTTTGGGGGTGTCATTGAAAAAAGCCTTGCTGAGCTGCGACAGATAAAACGGCGTGATCGTCAGCGCATCGGCATAAAACTTCACCTCTCGGTGGCGCATGCAGTGTTTGCCTATCAACTCCCAGAAACGCCAACTGAGTGTTTCCTGGCGGCTGAATTGCCGGCCCGCTTGGTACTGCGCCGGAAGTTGCTCGGCGATCTTCAGAAACAGGTTTTGCAGGTGATTTCTGAGCATGATGTGCTGGTACGTGGGGCAGCGCTGCGCAATGTCCCGCATGTGCGCCAACCAGCCCCCCAGCAGCGGCCTGTCAGCATTGGCCGGCACGCAGTGAGGGTGGTCATGCAAGAAAACGAACAAGGGGTTTGGCAGTTGGTAAGCCACCTCCGCAGCAAAGCCTTTGGGCATCAGGCAAAAAAATACCCTGAAACTGCGTGAGCGACGTTTGAGCAACGCGATCGTGTCCTCGGCCAACACCATCACATCACCACGCCTGACCGCCTGGTCCTTGAAGTTGAACGCGAAGGCGGCACTGCCGGACAAGCACACCAGCAGCGTAATGTAGGCATGGCCGAAAGACAGCGGCACGCCTACCCCTTCAGCGAGGGTGGTGTCCCCCAAGCGGGGCGGATCGCCCGGTGTAACCAGTTTCGGAATGTGCTGCATGGTGGCTCAACGCTGCCCGCTTAAACTGCGCAAAGCTTATCACCGCTCGCTGATGGAGTTTCGAAAAGTACCGAAACTGCCGAGGTACTGACGTATACCCATCAAGCGCCGCGCACTACCCTGTGATGCCCGAGTAACCCAGGATGAGTACAGGACATGCGACTTGAAACACAACGGCTGTGGCTGCGCCCTTGGCAAGATACAGATGCCGCTGACTTATACGAATACGCCAAGGACGAACGCGTTGGCCCTGTCGCGGGGTGGCCACCGCACACCAGCGTTGCGCACAGTGCCGAGATCATCCGCACCGTGTTCAATCACCCCGAGGTGTATGCCGTCGAACTGAAGGAGAACGGCCGTGCAGTGGGATGTGTGGGCATTCTGATAGGCGGCAACAGCCACTTCGAGATCAGCGAGCAGGAAGGCGAAATCGCCTACTGGATCGGCGTGCCGTACTGGGGCAAAGGCCTGATTCCCGAAGCCGTGCGTGAAGTGATGCGGCACGGGTTTGAAACACTGAAACTCAAGGCGCTCTGGTGTGGCTATTTCGCTGACAACACCCAGTCTTTTGTTGCCCAATCGAAGTGCGGGTTCCGCCATCACCACACCGAAGAAAACAAATACAACCCGTTCCTCCAAGATTATCGAACCGAACACATCAGCTGCATCACTTACGCGCAGTGGCTCACGCCGGCTGACCACCCGTGACGGGCGCACTGACAGCCAGGTGTGATGTGCGGTGATCGCTTAGCCAACCGCTTTCAACCACGGCCAGCGCTCCCGGTAGCTGGCCGCTTTTTGCTCGAACAAGCCAGGTTGCAGGTTCAATGGGTTGGGCCTTAGCAGGTCGTGCTGAAGATCATCCAGCCCATGGGTGCTGTAGAGCACGCCGGTGTGGACATCTATGCCCAGGCAGGTCGAGCTGATCAGGTAGCGGTCGATGCCATCGGTTACCCGTTGCAATGCCGGGTAGGTAGCGCCGAACTTCGAGGCGTACCACAGGTGAACACGGGCCTGGTTGCGCACCTCGACATTGACGCCAAGGTGCGCGCAGGCCTGCTGAACCCGTGCGATCACCCGGTCTTCAGCCTCCCACGACAGGTCTTCATCGAAGTAGGCAATGTCGTAATCCTTGATGCCCCACGCTGCCGGTTGCCCTGAGCGATGGTTCCAGAAAGCCTGGAACAGGCACCCCGCTGTCAGCATGCAGTGCGGTATATCCAGCGTGGGCAACAGCGACAGCAAAGCCCGGTTGATGGGATTTTCCTGGGCAATGGCCAGTACCTGCGCGTGGCTCAGTGGCTGCATCGTTACCTCCCTGGTGATTACGGGGCTGACGATAAGCCTACCTGAGCGTCAAGACATTCGCACTGCGCTCGGCGTCGCGAGGTGATCATCATCGAAGGGGAGTTGAGCTGACTGCCCTGCCTGCCCTGCCCTTCAGCCATGCGCGGTCGTGGTAGGAGCAGCCTTGTGCTGCGAAGAGGCCGGTGATAACACAGTAAATCTTCAGTGCTATCACCGGCCTCTTCGCAGCGCAAGGCTGCTCCTACACCGGGCGTGCGTGGCTGGGGTACGCAGCATTCGGCTTTCAAGCGCGCAGCTGATACCAGGTGGTCTTGAGCTGTGAGTACTTGTCGAACGAATGCAGCGACAGGTCGCGACCAAACCCCGACTGTTTGCCACCCCCAAACGGCACCGTGACATCCAGCGCATCCACCGTGTTGACCGAAACGGTGCCCGCCTTCAACGCCCGCGCGACGCGATGCACCTGGTTGAAGTCGTCGCTCCACACCGACGCCGCCAGGCCGTAGACACTGTCGTTGGCCAGGCGCACGGCCTGCTCTTCGGTGTCGAACGCGCTGACCGCCAGCACTGGGCCGAACACTTCCTCCCGGGCCAGGCTCATGCTGCCATCGACGCCGGCAAAAATGCTCGGTTCGATGTAGTTGTCCGAGCCGTCAATGGTGAGGCGCCGGCCACCGCACACTAGCTGGGCGCCCTGCGCGTGCGCACGGTCGATGGCGGCCTTGATGCGACCGGTCTGCTCGGCATCGACGATGGCACCCGCGCGGCTTGCCGGGTCGAGTGGGTTGCCGGGCATCCATTGGCGGGCTTTGGCTTGCAAGCGCTCGATGAACGCATCGTGGATCGAGCGCTGCACATACAGGCGCGAGTTCGCCGAACACACTTCACCTTGGTTGAAGAAAATGCCGAACGCTGCTTTTTCCGCGGCCAAGTCCAGGTCCTGGCAGGTGTCGAACACCAGGTTCGGGCTCTTGCCGCCACACTCCAGCCAGACCTGCTTGAGGTTCGACTGCGCCGAGTACTGCATGAAGTACTTACCCACCTGAGTGGAGCCGGTGAACACCAGGCAGTCGACGTCGGGGTGCAGCCCCAGCGCCCGGCCCGCGTCTTCGCCCAGGCCCGGCACGACATTCAGCACGCCCTCCGGCAAACCGGCTTCCAGCGCCAGTTGCCCCAGGCGCAGCGCCGAGAACGGCGATTGCTCGGCGGGTTTTAGTACCACGCTGTTGCCGGCAGCCAGCGCCGGCGCAAGCTTCCAGGCCGCCATGTCGAGCGGGAAGTTCCACGGCACCACGGCGGCGACCACGCCCAGCGCTTCGCGGGTGATGGTGGCGAGCGCGTTGGGCGCGGTGGGCGCTACCTGGTCGTACAGTTTGTCCAGTGCCTCGCCGTACCAGGCAAAGACATGCGCCGAGCCGGGGACGTCGATGGTGTAGGCATCCATGACCGGCTTGCCCATGTTCAGCGAGTCCAGCAGCGCGAGCTCTTCGCGGTTGGCCATGATCAGCTCGGCCAGGCGCAGCAGCACCTTCTTGCGCTCGACCGGGGCCATGCGCGACCACGGGCCTTGCTCGAAGGCACGGCGTGCGGTGGCCACCGCCAGGTCGACTTCAGCCTGACCACAGGCGGCGACCTGCGCCAGTACCTGCTGGGTGGCCGGGTTGATGGCGACGAACGTGGCGCCGCTGTTAGCGCTCACCTGCTGACTGCCGATCAGGGCCTTGTCGGGCAAACGCAGGCTTGCAGCGCGCGTTTGCCAGTATTCGAGACGCTCCATTTTCACTCCCTATGACTGTCTTGGATTCTGGGGCTGCGCTGCAGCCCATTCGCGGCGCAAGGCCGCTCCTACAGACGATCGCCTGCACGTGTAGGAGCGGCCTTGCGTCGCGAATGGGGCGCAAAGCGCCCCCACTGGCTCAGAGCCTGCCCACCAACCGGGCAGTGCGGTCTACGGCGATACGTGTCTTGTCGACCAGTTCGTCCAGCTCGGCGCGGTTGGCCACCAGTGCCGGCGCCATGATCATCCGGCCCAAGGTCGAGCGAATGATCACGCCTTCTTCGAAGCCGAAGGTGCGGCACTGCCAAGCCAGGTCGTTCTCGTTGGCAAAGCGCTTGCGGGTCGGCTTGTGTTCAGCGAACTGCAGCGCCGCCACCAGGCCGGCGCCCTGCACCTGGCCAATCAAGGGGTGATCGGCAAACACTTCACGCAGGATGCGCTGCAGGTACGGCCCGGTGTCATCCTTCACCTGGCGCACGATGCCTTCATCGCGCAGCGCCTTGAGGTTGGCGATGGCCACCGCCGCCGCCACCGGGTGGCCCGAATAGGTCAGGCCATGGGCAAACACGCCGCCGCGTTCCACCAGGGCTTCGGCGATACGCTTGCTCAGCACCAGGCCGCCCATGGGCACATAGCCGCTAGTCAGGCCCTTGGCGATCGACAGGGTGTCCGGCTCGAAGCCGAAATACTCATGGGCAAACCATTCGCCGGTGCGGCCAAAACCGCCGATCACCTCGTCTGCGCACAGCAGCACGTCGTATTGGCGGCAGATCCGCTGGATCTCGGGCCAGTAGCTTTCCGGTGGGAAGATCATGCCCCCGGCCCCCTGGAAGGGTTCGGCGACAAAACCGGCGACGTTTTCCGCACCCAGTTCGAGGATCTTTTCCTCCAGCTGCAACGCGCAGCGGCGGCCGAACTCGGCCGGGGTCAGCTCGCCACCTTCGGCGTACCAGTACGGCTCGTCGATGTGCGCCACGTCCGGGATCAGCCCGCCCATCTCGTGCATGAACTTCATGCCGCCCAGCGCCGTGGCCGCCAGGGTCGAGCCGTGGTAGCCATTCCAGCGGCCAATCATGATCTTCTTGGTCGGCTGGCCAACCACCTGCCAGTAACGGCGCACGGTGCGGATCAGCACCTCGTTGGCCTCGGACCCGGAGTTGGTGTAGATCGCGTGGCTGTAGTGGCCAGGCAACAGGCTGAACAGCAACTCGGACAGCTCGATCACCGCCGGGTGGGTGGTGTGGAAGAACATGTTGTAGTAGGCCAACTGGTCCATTTGCGCGGCGGCGGCGGCGGTCAGGTCCTTGCGACCGTACCCCAGCTGAGTGCACCACAGCCCCGACATGCCATCCAGGTAACGCTTGCCCTCGCTGTCCCACAGGTGCAGCCGTTCACCTCCAACCATGACCCGCGGGCCTTCGGCATTGAGCGCCTTCTGGTCGAGAAAGGCGTGGATGTGGTGCGCGGCGTCGGCGGCCTGGTAGTCACGGGTCTGGCGTTGGGGAACGAAAGGCGCATTCATGGGTGGTTTTCCTTGTTGTCGGTGGGTGTTGAAGGGCTGCGGCGCTTAGCGCAGCTTGCCCATGTAGCTTTCCAGCGGGTCCTTGCCCAGCACGCCCTGGGCATTGGCCAGCGCGTCGATGAACAAGGAAAACAGTTCGGATTGCGTGCCGATGTCGAGCTTGGCGTAGACGTTTTTGCGGTGGGACTTGATGGTGTCTTCCGACACCCCCAGGCGCTCGGCCAAGGACTTGGTCGAGTGGCCACGCAGGATGAGTTGGGCGATGCGGCACTCGCGCTCGGTCAGCAACGAGCTGCCAAAGTTGTTGAGCGCGGCATGGATACGCTGCTCCAGCACGTTCTCGAAACGCCCCCCGCGGCTCCCCAGCCCGGCGAAGTGCTTGTTGAGCACCGCCAGCACCCAAGGCGTGACACGGCCGAACAGCTCGCGGCTTGGCACGTCCAGTTTGTCTGTAAAGGCCAGCGACACCGCCAGGCTCTGGCCGGGCGCGACCTGCAGGATGTAATTGAGCTCATCCTCCAGGTGCGAATGGCGGTAGAACGACTGGTAGTACTCACTCACTTCGAAGTGGTCAGGGGCCACGTCGAACAGGCCGTAGCAGCCAGACTCGACGCGCTCCACGCAGGCACCGTAGAACGGGTCGAGCAGGTAGAACCCGGAAAGGTAGCGGCTGACATTGCCTTCTGGCAGCCAGGGCGCCTTGTCATCTTGCTCGAACAGCGCGCTCGGCATGCCGTCATGGGGGTAGAGGTAGACCGTGGTGGCCTGGATCGGCCGGATGAACCCGAGCGCACCGAACAAGGTGGCGGCAAAGCCTGGTTGGCCGATCGTGTCGGTCACCTTGGCCATGTGCTCGAACCACTGCTCTGAAGCCAATTGGTCACTGTTCACTGGAATTCTGCCGGTAGCGGGAAACGGTATCGCCGTCGGGGCGGCGCGTTGTTTGCAAATACTCCCACGGCCAGGCAGAGACCGAAATCACCCTTTGGGGTGAGCGTTTTAAGGCGACGACCGGCTCACCCCAAAGGGTGATTTCGAGTGTGCCCGGGGTGTGGGAGCATCGTCCGGCCCCACCCCTGAGGGCCGCGCACCGCACGCTGGCCCAGCCTCCTTTCATGACCCCACAACGGTATCGAGCCCACTCGCCTACCGCGGCGTCCTGCATCCGATTTCAGGAGTTAGCAATGCATACAACAACAACTACAGCCCAACCCGCCCATGCCGCGTCGCCTTCCAGCCCTTCGGGCCGCTTCAGAAAATCCATGGGGCTGAGTGCCCTGGTGCTGTTCGGCCTTGCCTACATGGTGCCACTGGCGGTATTCACCACCTATGGCCTGGTTACCCAGATGACCAAGGGGCACCTGCCCACCGCCTACCTGCTGACCCTCGCCGCCATGCTGCTGACTGCCTACAGCTATGGCCGCATGGTGCAAGCGCACCCCTATTCCGGCTCCGTGTACACCTACACCCGCAAAGCCTTCGGCACCCACATCGGCTTCATGACCGGCTGGACGCTGCTGCTCGACTACATCTTCTTGCCGTTGCTCAGCTACCTGCTGATCGGCATCTACATGTCGGAGTACTTCCCGGCCATCCACGCCTGGGTGTGGGTCGCAGGCTCCATCGCCCTGGTGACCTTCCTCAACCTGATCGGTATCGAATCGATTACCCGGGTGAACTGGATTCTGGTAGTCGTCCAGCTGGTGTTCATCATCGTCTTCGTCGGCTTGTCGATCAGCAACCTGGCCGGCCAGTCGGCACCTGTGTCATTGCTTGCGCCCTTCCACCATGAGGGCTTCAGCGTGCCGCTGATCATGACCGGCGCCGCCGTGCTGTGCCTGTCGTTTCTTGGCTTCGATGCGGTCTCGACCATGGCCGAGGAAACCAGCAACCCAACGTTTCGCATCCCACTGGCGATCATGGCCGTGTCGCTGATCGGCGGGCTGCTGTTTCTGGTGGTGTCGTACTGCGCACAGATGGTCTTCCCGGAGTGGGGCAGTTTCGCCGACCCCGATTCGGCCTCGGTGGACGTGATGCGCCGGGTGGGCGGTGAACTGTTGGTGACGGCGTTTACCGCCACCTATGTCGCCGGCTGCTTCGCTTCGGCCATGGTCTCCCAAGCAAGCGTGTCGCGGGTGCTGTTCGCCATGGGGCGCGATGGGGCGTTGCCGGCGGTGTTTGGTCAACTGGTGACGAAAAAGCGTGTACCAGCGGCGGCGATCATGCTGGTCAGCCTGCTGTCGCTGATCGCCCTGTTCATCACCCTCGACACCGTCGCCAACATGATCAGCTTCGGCGCGTTGTTCGCGTTTTCCGCCGTGAACCTGGCCGTGGTCAAGCACTACCTGGTCGACCAGAAGCTGCGTGGCACGCGCAACGGCCTGCTGTACGGCGTGATTCCTGGGCTGGGGTTTCTCAGTACGCTGTGGCTGTGGAGCAGCTTGTCGAGCCTGTCGTTCACCATCGGGCTGTGCTGGATGGGCGTGGGGTTCGCCTGCCTGCTTGGGCTGACCCGGGCGTTTCGGGTGAAACTGCCCGAGCTGCAGATGGCCGAATAAGGCTCAGAGCGTCATGAGCATTTCGTGCCAGGCCATGCCACCGTGCTCCGAGGGCGATGGCTGCACGTAGGTGTAGCCCAGCTTTTGGTACAGCGCGACATGCTGCTCTTTGCACATCAGGTGGATGGTCTGCTTGCCCTGGGCCTTCATGCGCTGGATGAACTCGCTCATCAGCCGTTTTGCATAGCCTTTGCCCTGGTGTGCGATGTCGACCACCACCGACATGATCACCACGTTCGGCGCTGCCGGGTCATGGCCGACCAGCTCCTTGAAGGCCTCGTCAGACATGACCACGTCATGCGCACAGCCACTGTTGATGAAGCCGACGGTTTCGCCCTCGGCTTCAAGCAGCAGAAAACCTTCCGGGTACTGGGCAATGCGGGTGCGGATTTTTTCCAGGGTTGCCGCTTCATCCCCTTCGTAGGCGCCGATTTCGATCGCGTAGCAGCGTTCGGCGTCGGCGGGCACGGGGTTGCGGAACTGAGGGGCGCTCATGCGCGGACTCCTTGGGGTAATGACGACAGGCTGCATGATAAATCACTGCCGATTATTTTCAGCATGACAGGATCGTTTCCTGGGCTGAGCGATCTGATTACCATGCCACCCTCGCCACCTCGACACGGAAACGCCCAATGACTGCTACCGCCACGTGCCTCACCGAACCCGGCCGCTGCGCACGCCTGAAAGCGTCCAGCAGCCGCGACCACGACAGTGTCGACGCACTGGTCATGGCCGCACGCCCCTTCGAGGACCGTGAGCGCTATGCCCGCTTCCTGCAGGTGCAACACCGTTTCCATGGCAGCCTGACGGCGTTGTACCGCGACGAGCAGCTGAATCGACGGCTGCCGGGGTTGGTGCATTTATCGCGGTTCGAAGCGGTGGAGGCAGATCTGCAAGCCTTGGGGTTGCCGCTGCCTGCTGCGCCGCAACGGGTCATTGCCAGCCCTGCCGAGGCGTTGGGTTGGCTGTATTGCAGCGAAGGGTCGAACCTGGGGGCGGCGTTCCTGTTCAAACAGACCCAGCGCCTGGGCCTGGATGGCAACCTGGGCGCTCGGCACCTGGCGCCCCACCCCGATGGCCGCGGCCTGCACTGGCGTGAGTTTGTCGCCAAGCTTGATGGGTTGGCACTGGAGGCTGATGAGGAAGCGGAGGTGGTTGCCGGGGTGATTGCCGCGTTTGACAGTTATCGGGGGCATATGCGGGCTGTGTTTGTGGCGGATGGGGGTTGATAGTGCGATAGGGCTGACAAGGGTCGCGCACCATGCCCCAGGAATAATTGGCCCGAAACAGATGTAGGAGCAGCCTTGTGCTGCGAAGCGCCGCGCGGGCGGCGCTCGATCTCATAGGCGCCAAATCAATCAACCCCTACCCCTTCTAGAACTTTTCCCTATTTAAAGGTCTATCTGCACAGGTAAATAGAACCAGAGGTTGGCTTCGCTCATGAAAATGCATGTCGCACGGTTGATGCTTCTCAGCCTGTTCACGTTCGCGGCGATGGGCTCGGCATCAGCATCACAGATAAAGACCTCGAACGCGGTCTCCCCGGCGGCAATTGTTCAGGCACCGCAGCATCCGGCAGAAAACCCTTGGCCGACCGTGGCCAGCCTGGCGGGTGAACACACGGCGCCGTTGCTCGCCCATGATGACCGCGACTGGCACGATGATCGTTGGCACGATCGCAGAGGCGACCGGCGCCGCGAGCAAGCCCGCCGCGAAGCGGAGCGCCGACGCGATTGGGAACGCCGTCGTGATTGGGAGCGCCGCCATGAACGGGCGATGCATCACCGCTATCAGGACGATCACCGCTACTATCGCCGTTGATGCGCGGCCCCGGTAGGAGCAGCCTTGTGCTGCGAAGAGGCCAGTGACAGCAGCGAGGATTTATTGGGTGGCTATACCGGCCTCTTCGCAGCACAAGGCTGCTCCTACAGGGAAATGCATAACGGCCGAGGTCTAGCGAGGCGCCATTCTGTTTTATCAGCTCGGCGATTCGACAACCGTGGTTTCGGCAGCCTCTGCCAGCTTCAACCGGTCAGCTTTGCTGATGTACTTGGGCTTGCTTTTCGGCGCCAGCTTGGCACTGGCTTTCTTGGCATGCGCCTGCATCAACTGTTTGATCTTCTTACGACGGTTCATGGTTCCACTGGGCCTGTAGGTCTGGTTACGCTGTAGGCATCATACCTGTACGCCTGAGAAATCAAACCCGCGAATATCCGCTACGAAAACTGCCCGGCGTCAGCCCCACCACCTTTTTGAATGCCCGGTTCAAATGGCTCTGGTCGAAGAACCCGCACGCGATGGCGGCATCGGCGATACTCAGGCCTGCACGCAACAGGCGCTGGGCGTGGGCGACCCGCACCTGGATCTGGTAGCTGTGGGGCGAGATGCCCACGCTCTTCTTGAATACCCGGATTAAGTACAACGGCTCAAGGCCTACCAGGCTGGCCAGGTGCTCCAGCGAGACGTGCTGGTCGTATTCGTCTTCCAGCTTGTGCCGCACCTGCTGCACGGCCTGCGTTTCGATGGCCTCGGTGGCTGCATCGCACAGGCCGCTGGGCGCGAACAGCAAGGGCAGCAACTCCAGTAACAGGCTTTCTCGCTCCAGGCTACAGTGCGACGCCTCGAGCGCTTGATGGTGATGCAAAAACGTGCGGGCCAGTGCCGGGCGCTCGGCGAACGCAGCCCGGAACAGGTGGATGAAGTCGCTGGCCTGCTTCGGCATCAAGGTGCCATTGAGCCAGTGCGGGTCCACATACAGCATGCGGTACATCCAGCCCTGCTCATGGGCGGGCACGCCATCGTGGATCTCCCCGGGGCTGATGGTAACCACACTCCCCGGCCCGCCCAGGTCATGGCGACCGCGGTAGTACATGCGCTCCATGCCGGCGCTGATAACGCCCACGGCATAGCGATCATGCGAGTGGCGGCCGAACGCCTGGTGGCTGTATCGCGCGGTCAGCAGTTCACACCCCCCTTCAGGTATGCGCCTGAACGCAGCGAAGTCCTTGTTCACCTTGTCCCCCTCTCCCAAGCTCAACCACCGCGTGTGCAGTTTTTTACAATACGTTCCGACGGTAGCTGGCTACGTTATCACGCCTTAAACAGGCACTGATCAACGGGAACCCTCATGTCGACCAACAACAACCGCGCAATCCTCGAACTGACGTTCGGCGGGTTGATGCTCAGCCTTTCCGCCTTGACTGTCGCATTCGCCCAGATAGGCGCCGGCGGCGCGGGCTTCTACCGGATGTTGTTTGCCTCCATCCTGTTCTTCCTGCTGCTCAAGGCGCGCCGTACGCCGGTCATGCTCAAGGGCTTCAAGGCGCAGCTGTACACCGGGCTTGCGGGCGTGTTTCTGGCCATCGACCTGGTACTCTGGCACCAGAGCATCTACATCGTCGGCCCTGGCATCGGTTCGATCCTGACCAATTGCCAGGTGTTTTTCATGACCTTCTTGGGTTTTTACCTGCTCAAGGAACGGCCCTCGGCCAACTTCCTCGTCTCGATCACCTTGGCCTTTATCGGGCTGTACCTGTTGCTGATGCCCGAAATGAGCAATGCGCTGGGCATGAAGGGCGTCATCTATGGGGTACTGTCGGGGCTGGCCTATGCCGTCTGTGTGTACTTCCTCAAGGTCAACACCCAGTTGCCCGACGGCGGTGGCGACAAGATCGCACAGATGCTCAACCTGAGCCTGTGGGCAGCGCTGGTGTTGCTTGGCTACGCCCTGGCCAACGGTGAGAGCCTGGCGATCAACGATGGGCAGACCTGGCTGATGCTGGTGATCTATGGCGTGCT
Source organism: Pseudomonas sp. DCB_AW (assembly GCF_026240895.1). Lineage (NCBI taxonomy): Bacteria > Pseudomonadati > Pseudomonadota > Gammaproteobacteria > Pseudomonadales > Pseudomonadaceae > Pseudomonas > Pseudomonas sp. DCB_AW. Next base: position 30,156 of record NZ_JAPFCE010000043.1, on the reverse strand, counting down.
GGTGCAGTTCGTCGGTTGGTTGCTGGTCAACCGTTCGATTGGCGCGATCAGCCTGGGCCTGGCGGGCTTGATCCTGCTGCTGGAGCCGGTGATCACCTACTTCATCGACATCGCCTTCCTTGGCAAGGCCAACTCGACGCTCCAGGTGTGCGGTGCGTTACTGACCATTGTGGCGGTTTACATCGGCTCGATACGCCCCCCGAAAAAAGCCGACGCAGCCCTGCCCGACGCCACCTGAAACGCCCCGGACGGGCGTGCATCCCGTCTCATTGCGCTGCGCCTTGACGTTATTTTCACAACCTTCAGATTAGCGTCACGCCCTTTCCGGCCACGCGCACATTGGGTGGCTGCCAAGGTTCTACGAGGCATACGTGTCAGCTATTAAAAAAATCCCCACGCGCAAAGGCGTGGACTGGGCCGGCCTGGGCTGGCTCCTGCTGTTCTTCTGGTATTTCTCCGGCGTTACCCAGGCGCTGCTGCTGTTCAGTGGCACCACTGGCTTTGCCGGCTTTCGCGATGCGCTGTTTCTCAGCAGCCTGTGGCTGGCTCCTGTACTGCTGCTGCCGCGCTTTACCCGCGCCACCGCGGCAGTCATCGGCCTGGTGCTGTGGGCCGCCTCGCTGGTCGGCCTGAGCTACTTCGGCATCTATCGCCAGGAGTTCTCGCAAAGCGTCATCTTCGTGATGTTCGAATCCAATACCGCCGAGGCTGGCGAGTATTTCAGCCAGTACTTCAGCCTCTGGCTGGGCCTGGCGCTGCTGCTGTATACCGTGGTGGCGGTGCTGCTGTACAAGCGCGTGCGCCCGGTCACGCTGCCCTTGCGCAGCCGCATTCCGGTGGTTGTCCTGCTGCTGGTGGCTAACCTGGTGTACCCCTTCTACAAACAGATGGTCACCCAGGAACGCAACTTTGCCGACGCTGCCGAAAAGGTTCAGCAACGCATGGAACCTGCCGTGCCGTGGCAGTTGCTGGTCGGCTACAAGCAATACCGCCAACAGTTGAACAACATGCAGGAACTGTTGGCGCAGAACGCTGCGCTGCCACCCTTGCAGAACCTGCGCAACAGCAGCGGTGACGCGCCGCGCACGTTGGTCCTGGTGCTGGGCGAATCGACCACCCGCGAGCACATGCACCTGTACGGCTACCCGCGCGATACCACGCCCAACCTCGATGCGCTGGCCGCCAGCGACGAAGGCCTGACGGTGTTCAGCAACGTGGTGTCGCCACGCCCCTACACCATCGAAGTGATGCAGCAGATCCTGACCTTTGGTGACGAACAGCACCCGGACCGCTTCCTCACCGACCCGTCGCTGATCAACTTGATGAAACAGGCAGGCTACAAGACCTTCTGGATCACCAACCAGCAGACCATGACCAAGCGCAACACCATGCTGACCACCTTCTCCCAGCAAACGGACGTGCCGGTCTACCTGAACAACCAGCGCAACCAAAACGCCAGCCAGTACGACGAAGTGGTGCTGGACCCGTTCGAGAAAGCCCTGCAAGACCCAGCGCCAAACAAGTTCATCATCATCCATCTGCTGGGCACGCACATGGATTACCGCTACCGCTACCCGAATGCCTTCCAGCATTTCAGCGATCGCCAGGGCGTGCCGGCCAAGCTTTCGCCCAGCGAGGTGGAAACCTACAACTTCTATGACAACGCAGTGCGCTACAACGACCACGTGTTGTCGAGCCTGATCAAGCGCTACTCGGCCACCACCCCCAACGGCTTTTTGCTGTACCTCTCCGACCACGGTGAGGATGTTTACAGCTCGGGCGATCACGACCGCCTGGGGCGCAACGAAGGCGCCCCAACCCGGCCGATGTACACCATCCCGTTCCTGCTGTGGACCTCGCCGAGCTGGCAAGCGGCCCACCCGCGCGACCTGCAGGCCACGGCCAACCGTGCCTACAGCAGTTCGCACCTGATTCACACGCTGTCCGATCTGGCCGGGCTCAGCTATGACCTGTACGAGCCTGCCAAAAGCATCGTCAACCCGCAGTTCGAGGTTGTGCCGCGCTGGATCGGTGACCCCTACCGCAACAACGGCCTGCGCGAGTTCGACCACCTGCCACAGGACAAGGCCGAGCCTGTGCAGGAGACGGCCAGCAACGTGAAATAACCCCTCACAACCACCGGGAGCGGCCTTGCGCCGCGCCCGGTCGGCGCTTAAATTAAATTTAAATTGATTTTAGACTAAGCCTGTTACAAGCTCTGCCTACTCCCCACAGCGCAGAGCCCGCCATGCCCGCAGCCCCCCGAGAACCCCGCAAGGACGGTGCCGTCACCCGTACTCGGATCCTGGAATCCGCCGGTGAACTGTTCGCCGCGCTCGGTTATGCCGAAACCAGCAACAAGGCTGTGGCCGCCAAGGCAGAGGTCGACCTGGCGTCGATCAACTACCACTTTGGCAGCCGCAATGGCCTGTACCTGGCCGTGCTCGACGAGGCGCGCCAGCGCTTTCTGGATATCAGCGACTTGCAGCGGATCACCCAGGGCACACAGCCGGCGGCAGAAAAACTGCGGGTATTGGTAGAGCTGGTGGTTCGCAAGGCCTCCCAGGCCCAGGACAATTGGCACCTGCGTGTGCTGGCCGCCGAAATCCTCGCCCCCAGCCCCCACGGCCAGGCTCACCTGCAGGCCGCAGCGCCGCTGAAGCTGGCGCTGTTGAAGGGGCTGTTCAGCGAAATCACCGCCATCCCCGTGGAGGCCCCTGCCCTCACCCGCTGCATCCTCTGCGTCACCGCGCCCTGGGCCATGCTGCTGATCGGCCCGCGCGGCGGCTCCGGGGCGCTGCACGAGATTCTTCAAATGCCCGGCGATGCAGTGGCTGCCCAGCTATACAGCTTCGCCCTGGCAGGCCTGCAGGAAGTTGGCCGCCAGTATGCCCAGGCGGGCGTCAACTGATCACGCACGGATCGCGGCCCCCACGAACGCCTCACTCAGTTCAGGTCAGCCCCATGCACTCGACTGCCGATAACACCTCCCCTACCGCGCAGGCCGCAGCGCATACGCATACGTCTATCCCGCTGCTGCTGGCCGCACTGATGCTGGTGATGTTCCTCGCGGCCCTCGACCAGACCATCGTCTCGACCGCGCTGCCGACCATCGTCAGCGACCTTGGCGGGCTGCGTTGGCTGTCTTGGGTCGTCACTGCCTACCTGCTGGCCTCCACGGTGGTAGTGCCGTTGTACGGCAAGTTCGGTGACCTGTATGGCCGCAAGCGGGTATTGCAGATTGCCATCGTGCTGTTTCTGCTGGGTTCGGCGCTGTGCGGCGCGGCGCAAGACATGGCCCAGCTGATCGCCTTCCGGGCCCTTCAAGGCCTGGGCGGCGGCGGCCTGATGGTGGTGGCGATGGCCGCGATCGGCGATGTCATCGCGCCGGCCGAACGCGGCCGTTACCAAGGCTTGTTCGGCGGTGTGTTCGGCCTGGCGACGGTGGTAGGCCCGCTGATCGGCGGTTTTCTGGTGGAGCACCTGTCCTGGCACTGGATCTTCTACATCAACCTGCCGCTGGGCCTGCTCGCGCTGCTGGTGATCGGCGGCGTGTTCCGCCCACACGTGGCCCCGGTCAAACACGTGGTCGACTATATCGGTGCGTTCTTTCTGACCGTGGCCCTGGCGGCCGTGGTGCTCATCACCAGCCTGGGCGGCAGCCTGCTGCCGTGGGCCTCGCTGGATGTGCTGTGCCTGGCGTTGTTCGCCCTGATCGGCCTGGTCGGCTTCGTTTTCGAACAACGCCGCGCCGCCGAACCGATCATGCCGCTGCACCTGTTTCGCCATCGCACCTTCGTGCTCGCCGGCCTGATCGGCTTTATCGTGGGGGTGTCGTTGTTCGGCGCGGTGACCTTCCTGCCGCTGTACATGCAGGTGGTGAAAAACGCCACGCCGACCAGTGCCGGCTTGCAGATGCTGCCGCTGATGGGCGGCCTGCTGGTGGTGTCGGCGATTACCGGGCGGCTGATCAGTCGCTGGGGCCGCTACCGGATCTTCCCAATCGTCGGCACCCTGCTGCAGGTGATTGCCCTGGGCCTGCTCAGCCGGCTCGACCTGCACACCCCCATGGCGTTGATGAACGTCTACATGGGCCTGCTGGGTGCCGGGCTGGGCATGGTCATGCAGGTGCTGATCCTGGCCGTGCAGAACAGTGTCGAGCCCCGCCATATGGGCGTGGCGACGTCTGGCGCCACGCTGTTCCGCTCGATTGGCGGTTCCATCGGCGTGTCGCTGTTCGGCGCATTGTTTTCCCATGCGTTGCTGGGGCAACTGAGCGGCGACTTCGCCAGCCAGGCTGGGGCAGCGGCCAGCCTGTCACCCACCGCGGTGCATGCATTGCCGGCCGCCTTGCAACAGACTTACCTGGAAGCGTTTTCTGCCGCCATGCACGAGGTGTTCCTGATGGCCTGCCTGATTACCAGTGTGGCATTCGCCTTGTCGTGGCTGCTGCGCGAGGTGCCACTGCGCCGGGCTCAAGCGCCTGACAAGGCTGCCCCCGTCGCTGTGCCCAGCCGTCGATAGCTGTACAGCGCCAGCAACGCGACCGCCACACCTGCGACCACCGCGACTTGATAACCCGCCTTGGCGCCCAACAGGTCGACCACCTGCCCTGACGCCAACGCCCCCAGCGCGACACCGACATTCAACCCCGCCAGCAGCCAGGTCATGCCCTCGGTGAGCTGCTGTGCGGGCACACGGCGCTCCACCAGCGACATCGCCACGATCAGCGTCGGCGCAAAGAACAGACCCGCCAGCAGAACGGCAGCAGTAAGCCCGAAGACGCTGTCAGCCAGCAGCAACGGCAAGGTCGTCACTGCTGTCGCCAGGCCGCCCAGCAACAGCAGCCGGTGCAAGGGCGTTGGCAATTTCAAGGCCCCGAATACCAGGCCAGCAGCGCAGGAACCGACGGCATAGCACGCCAATACCACGCTGGCCGCTGCCGGCATGCCGGCCTGTTCGGCAAAGGCCACGCTGACGATGTCGACGCTGCCGACGATTACGCCCATGGCCACCATCAGCAACGCCAGCAGCCGAACATCCCAGTGCTGCAACACCGAGCCCTGGCCTTTCGATGCACCCGCGTCTGCATCCACGGGCGGTTCGCTGCCGGTTTGAGCGACCAGGGCGAACACCCCGATCGCCAACAGCAGCGCAGCAGCCAATGGCCCGGCCTGGGGCAGCACGCCCACGCAGAGCCCCACCGACACTGGCGGGCCAGCAATAAAGGTGACCTCGTCGAGCACCGTCTCCAGGGAATACGCCACCTGCAATTGCGGCGTGCCCCGGTACAGCGCCGTCCAGCGCGCACGGACCATCGCCGACATGCTCGGCATGAAGCCTGCCAACGCGGCCCCGGCGAACAACCCCCAATCGGGCGCTTGCCACCAGGTACAGGCCAGCAGCACCAGCAGGCCCATTACACACAAGCCTGCAGCGGCGGGCAGCACACGGCGCTGCCCGTGCCGGTCGACCAAGCGGGACACCTGCGGTGACATCAGCGCATAGGTCAACACGAACGTCGCTGCCACGGCCCCCGCCAAGGCATAGCTACCGCGTAGCTGCGAGAGCAGGGTGATGATGCCGATGCCCGTCATTGGCAAAGGCAAACGTGCCACCAGGCCTGCCAAGGCGAAGCCGGCCGTGCCTTTTGCCTGGAATAGCTGGCGGTAAGGGTTGAGCATGATCGACTCTCCGTATCGAAAAAAGCGGCTTACATACAATCCGTATGATTAAAACCCTATTATCATACGCACTGAATGTAAAGCCGCATTTCCAGGAGCCCCAATGGTCAGACGTACCCGCGCCGACATGGAACAGACCCGCGCCACCCTGCTGGAGACCGCTCGCCAGGTTTTCAGCGAACGTGGTTATGGTGAGACATCGATGGACGACCTGACGGCCCAGGCCAACCTCACCCGTGGTGCCCTTTATCATCATTTCGGCGACAAGAAGGGCCTTTTGGCCGCCGTTATCGCGCAAATCGACGCAGAAATGGACGCGCGGCTGCACGCGATTTCCGACACGGCCAGCGACCCCTGGGAGGGCTTTCGCAACCGCTGCCGCGCCTACCTGGAAATGGCCCGCGAGCCGGAGATTCAGCGCATCGTGTTGCGTGATGGGCGTGCCGTATTGGGTGCCCCTACCCCGCAAGCGCAGCTGCACTGCGTCGCGTCGCTGCGCAGCATGCTGGAGCAGTTGATGGCGCAGGGCGTGGTCGCCCAGGCCAATCCACAGGCGTTGGCGTCGCTGATCTGCGGGGGCCTCGCAGAAACGGCATTCTGGATTGCCGAAGAAGAGGGCCAAAGCCCACGGCTGGAGCAGGCCCTGGACGCCATGGAACTGATGCTCAAAGGGCTGCGCAACCCCTGCTGAAAAACCGCGCAGGCGGACTATCCTGTGAGAGGGGGTTCACGCCCACAGGAGGTGTGCCATGCGTTCACTCACATGGAGTTACCTGCTGGTGCTACTGTGCACAGCACCTGCCGCCCAGGCGCAGTCAGTGGTACCGCTGAAAGGCCAGAGCAGCCAGCAGATGCAATTGGACATCAATGATTGCAATACCGTCGCCACCAATGCCGCAAACAGCGCCTCGACATCCAGCGATGCCCACGTTGGTGGCCGGGTACGCGGCGCGGCAGCTGGCGCAGCAGCAGGTGCCGTCGGCGCGCAGGTCCGCGGCAATCAGCATGAAGAGCTGTACGATCGGGCCAGCGACGATGCCAAGCAGCAATACCGGCAAAACCGCGCCGGTGAAACCGCCGCCGCCGGTGCGGCAGTGGGTGGCATGCGCCAGCGCCAGGATCGCCGCCAGGACCGGCGTACCCAGGGCGAAGCGCAGAGCTCGGCCCATGCCAGCGCGTACGGCGGTTGCCTGCAAGGCCGTGGGTACCAAGTCAACCCTTGAGCCTCTGCTACTTCAAGGTCAGGCCGGCGGCAGACACTAGAACTTGGCCAGTTCTTCCCGGCAAAACTCGACGAACAGTTGTGCCGGCTTGGTCAACTGAACCCGCTTCAAGCGGGCTGCCGCCAGCCCCGACAGCGCCACAGGTTCGGCGATATCGACCATCGCCAGGCGCTGCCCATCGTAGGTGCATTCCGAATGTGGGCGGGTGACCAACAGCGAAAAGCCGAACCCCTGCCCCACCATCCCGCGCACCATCTCGATCGACGGCGAGCTGAAGACGATGTTCGGGGTCAGGCCCATTTCGTTGAACAGGCTGACGAAGTAGGTCCGGCTGGGCGCCACGTCCAGCAGAATCATCGGCTCGGGGCAGAGATCGCGCAGCGAGACCTGGCTTTGCCCAGCAAACCGGTGCTTTTCGGGCAACAGCACATAGGGTTTTTGCGGCGGCATCAGCGGCTCGGCCTCGATGGTGCCGTCCAGGTCGTGGTCGTAGAGAAACGCCAGGTCGAAGGTGCCGGCGGTCAGGCCCTGAATCAGGTCCTGCTGCTCGCCATCGCGCAGGCGGATGTCAACGCCAGGGTAGCGTTCGCGAAAGCCGGCGATCAGGCGCGGCAGGTACAGCGGCGCCACCGTCTCGAAACAGCCGATATCGATTTGCCCGGCAACGGTGTCGTTATCGGCTAGGGCGTTCTGCTCGAACTCGTGGGCCATCTGCAGCAGCGATTTGGTCTTGGCGTAGAAACGCTTGCCGCTGGGTGTCAGCGACACACCTTGGGCGTGGTGGCGGATGAACAGTTGTACGCCGAAGCTTTCTTCCAGGCTTTTGATGGCCGTGGAGATCGAAGGCTGGGCGATGTAGAGCTGGCGCGAGGCCTCAGCGACGCTGCCGGCCTCCACGGTGGTGACGAAATACTTGAGTTGTCGCAAGGTATAGGAAGCCACAGGCACCTCTCCGGCGCCGCCTGGGCGCGCTGGTATTTTGCCTGTCACTTTAACGTGGCGCCTGGCTGCCGGGGGATTGGGTGATGAAGGATTTACCTATGACTTGAGTATGTTTTTTAGTGGGGGGCGCCATGCGCCCCCGTTACGCGGCTCACTCAAAGGGAATGTTCGCTAACACGCACTCGTCACCGACGCGCTTGTAGCCTGGCGCACAAGGCATGCCGACTACAGGGGCTGCACCTCGGGTACGCCACGATACGGTTTTCTGAGTTACCACTTCCTCCACGTGCTCGAGGTGATCAAGGGATGGCGATTCGTTCTTCGGTTCATCTTGCATGGTCATTTCTCCGGTTTATGTGAATTGCCCATTCAAGCTACAACCTGCTCGCGCCCATACCCACCGGGAAATGCCCCGCCCCTGCACACTGAAATGAACCCCGGCGCTGCCCAAAAGGTCTTTACTGAAAGTGGACAAGTCCCAAAAAACGGTGTGCGCCTATGAAGATCGTTGTCACCAGTATTCTTGTCGACGACCAGGCCAAGGCCTTGGCTTTCTATCACTACGTGCTCGGCTTCATGCCCAAACATGACATCCCCCTGGGCCGGCACCGCTGGCTTACCCTGACCTCACCCCACGAGCCAAACGGCGTCGAGCTGCTGCTGGAGCCTGATGCCCACCCTGCCGCCAAGGTGTACAAGGCTGCGCTCAAGCAGGACGGCATCCCTGTAACCTCGTTCGGCGTGCGCGACATCCAGGCTGAATACACCCGTCTGTGCGCGGCCGGCGTGCAGTTCACCCAACCGCCAACGGCCGCAGGGCCAGTCACAGTGGCTGTGTTCGACGACACCTGTGGCAACCTGATCCAGATCGCTCAGAAACACTAACGGTCACCCCCGCCTGGCGGGCACGCGTGGCCCGCCCTCCGCTATAGTTGCCTTTGCTTACTTGCGCAGCCAACAAGGAAAATAAATGCGCCACGAATTCAGTGAGGTCCTCAACGACCTGATCGATTACTTCCTGGTCGGCGACATTCAGTTGCTCGAGCGTTTCAAGCAAGACAACGACCTGGCGGACGACCTGGCCCACGCATTCACCCATGACGACAGCGGTGACAAGGCGGTGCGCGAAGGCGTGGTGCTGCCCATGGCCGGCATCGATAACCTGCCCTACCGGATCATCTTCACCCTCGATGGCCACACCCCGGCCCTGCGTGAGCCGGGCAGCCGCCTGAAGCATCAGCGTGCCGGCTACGTACTGCGCGTCGAGCACCGCGCGCTGATGCTGTACACCTGGCGCATCCTGCAGCATTTCACCAATAAGGCCCTCGGCGATCTGCTGGCACGCTACCAGGCGCCTGGGCGGCCGATTATCGAGCTGGACAACGGCTGGTATGACGTGGAGGTGCTCGGCGGTGCGGTGGTGCGGGATGGGTTGTACGAGCCGGCGTTCGAGTTCGTTTTGAAGAAGCGCTGGAGCCGCGGGGAAGCCACCGGGGTGGATACCGGGTACGCCTTTACCCTGCGAGGGTATTTTGACTGAGGCAGGTCATGCACGCTTCGGTAGGAGCAGCCTTGTGCTGCGAAGAGGCCGGGGATAACAACGGAGATCTTCGCTGCTGTCACCGGCCTCTTCGCAGCACAAGGCTGCTCCTACACGGGTTTGATGGCCTGATTCAGGTGTGGCTGATATCCCGGTCCTTGGTCTCTGGCATGAAGAAGATCCCCAGCACCGCCGTCATCAGCGCAATCACGATCGGGTACCACAAGCCGTAGTAGATATCCCCGGTTGCCGCCACCATGGCAAACGCCACGGTCGGCAGGAAGCCACCGAACCAACCGTTGCCGATGTGGTACGGCAGTGACATCGAGGTATAGCGGATGCGCGCCGGGAAAAGCTCGACCAGCCAGGCCGCAATTGGCCCATAGACCATGGTCACGTAGATCACCAGGATGGTCAGCAGCAACAGCACCATCGGGTAGTGAATCTTCGCCGGGTCGGCCTTCTCGGGGTAACCCGCCTCCTTCAGCGCCCCGACGAGGGTGGCGGTAAAGGCATCGCTCTGCGTCTTGAGGTCGGCGGCGGCCAGGCTGCGGCCATCAAAGCTTGGGATCACCCGCTCGCCAATACGGATCTGCGCCACGCTGCCGGGCTCGGCCTTCTCGTTCGAATACGGGATCGCCCGCTTGGCCAGCAGGCTCTTGGCGATGTCGCAGGAGCTGGTGAATTTGGCCTTGCCCACCGGGTCGAACTGGAACGCGCACTGGCCAGGGTCAGCTACCACCACGACCGGGTTCTGCTCCTGGGCGACGAACACGTCCGGGTTGCCGTACTCGGTCAGCGCCTTGAAGATCGGGAAGTAGGTCAGCGCAGCGATGATGCAACCGGCCATGATGATCTTCTTGCGGCCGATGCGGTCCGACAGGCTGCCAAAGATGATGAAGAACGGCGTGCCGATCAGCAGCGAACCTGCGATGAGCAAGTTGGCAGTCTGCGGGTCGATCTTGAGCGTCTGCAACAGGAAGAACAGCGCATAGAACTGCCCGGTGTACCACACCACCGCCTGGCCGGCGGTGCCGCCAAGCAGCGACATGATCACCACCTTGAGGTTTTCCCAACGGGCGAACGACTCGGTCAACGGCGCCTTGGAAGCCTTGCCCTCGGCCTTCATCTTCAAGAACACCGGCGACTCGTTGAGCTGCATGCGGATGTACACCGAAATGGCCAACAGCAGGATCGACAGCAAGAACGGAATGCGCCAGCCCCATGCCTCGAACGCCTCGGTGCCCATGGCCGTGCGGCAGGCCATTATCACCAGCAGCGACAGGAACAGCCCCAGCGTCGCGGTGGTCTGGATCCAGGCAGTAAAGAAGCCACGCCGGCCCTTGGGTGCATGTTCGGCCACGTAGGTCGCCGCGCCGCCGTATTCACCGCCCAGTGCCAGGCCCTGCAACAGGCGCAGGCTGATCAGGATGACCGGCGCCGCCACGCCAATCGACGCATAGCTGGGCAACAACCCGACCAGCGCCGTGGACAGGCCCATGATGACGATGGTGATCAGGAAGGTGTGCTTGCGCCCGATCAAGTCACCGAGGCGGCCGAACACAATGGCCCCGAACGGCCGCACGGCAAAGCCTGCGGCAAACGCCAAGAGGGCGAAGATGAACGAGGTGGTTTCATTGACGCCGGCAAAGAAGTGCTTGGCGATGATCGCGGCCAGTGAGCCGTACAGGTAAAAGTCGTACCATTCGAACACCGTGCCCAGGGATGAGGCGAAGATGACCTTGCGCTCCTCCCGGGTGATACCGCGTTGGGGCGCGCTACTGCCCGTGGATGCGCTGTCGAGAACCGCCATGGGTTGCCTCCGTCTTGTCGTTATCGCAGGCCGGAGTACCTCACACCCATTTCACCGTCGCACCCAGGCCCTAGGGCTTGCATTGGTTGCGCGAAGCACGACGAAGCAGGCCGCCTCGAATCGCAGCAAGGTATCTGAAGCATAATCGGCTTTGCGGGGATATCCACTCGCCTTGATAGCGAGCGGCCACAGGGTGGACTGCCCCCGAAACTCGAACAAGACAGTTACCCCCACAGGTGAAGTAAATTCTCAAGACATACGCTCCCCCTGTGGAAGCTTGCTTGTCGGGGCGCTGAACCGCTGCGATGGGCCGCGCAGCGACCCCATTGGGGCCTGCAACCTCTGACCTGGAATTTACCGTAGAAAGCGCCCGACTTCTGCCAACACCCCATCAGCCTGTTCCCGGTGCGGCACATGCCCACAGCCCGGTATCAGCCGCAACACGCCGGGGCCCGAAGTAAGCGCGACAAGGCGCTCGGGGTGAGCCTGGGAGCCGAACTCATCGTTTTCACCGTGCAGGCTCAGCAAGGGGCAATGTACCTGCGGCAACAGCGCATCCAGGCTCCACTCGGCGAAGTCTTCACTCAACCAGTTATCCACCCACGCACGCAATACCCATTCGGCCTTGTCGCCATGATAACGGCGCAGCCGCTGCAACTGCCCGGGCTCTGCAAACTGCAGATCCGCCGCACGAATACCCTCCAGCGTCCGTGCTTCGACAAAGGCCTGGGCGGACTCCGTGATCAGCCCCTGGCAATGGTCCGCGAACGCTGCCGCACACCCCACCGCCATGCCCCCGCCCACGCTGTGGCCGAAGACAATGAAGGCGTCGATATGCAAGTGTTCGCGCACCGCCGCAAAGCCCTGGCGCGCTTCGGCCTCGACAAACCCCAGACGCAACCGGTCGGGATGCGCGTCGGAGCGACCGAAACCGAGGCGGTCATAGGCGATTACCGGGTGCCCGGTGCTGCGCGCCAGTTGCGCAGGGAAGTCTCGCCACAAGGCCACACACCCCAGCGAATCGTGCAACAGAATGATGGGAGCACCCTGCGCCTGCGACGGCGACCACTCTTGGGCGAACAGCGTGCCTTGGGCCGTGGCGATCCAGTGCTCGTGCGTCTGCAAACCCGTCATGACGCCTCCGGCACCGGCCCTTTGAGCTCGACCTGGTTGCCATCGGGGTCGAAGCAGTACAACGACGGCCCTTCGCCCTCAGCGCCGTAGCGTTTCTCGGCAGGCTCCACCGTTACACCCGCAGCGCGCAGGTAAGCGGTCAATGCCGCCTCATCGAAGGGCTCGATACGCAGGCACAAATGATGCAGGTTACGCCCCTCTGCGCCAGGCGCGGCGCCACCCGGCTGCCCCAGCACACCGTCCAGCGTGACCAGGTCGATCATGGCAGTGCCCGTCGCCAGGTGGACCATGCCCAGGTCTTTACGCACCTTGCTGACCGTGCAGCCCAGCACGTCCACATAGAAGGCGAGGCTGCGCGGCAGGTCGCTGACCCGCAGGACAAGGTGGTCGATGTGCTTGATGGCGAACGGTCGCATGCCGGGGACTCCTTGTGGCGTGTGCGCGAGGGTCAGACGCCACCATAGCCCACTATTCGGCGTGCTCGCTACTCATTGACCAAGCGCTGTAACTGGCCACCTTCATGACGTGCCAGCAGCCGCAGCAACTGATCGACTAAAGCCCGGTCCGGTGCCTCAAGGTGGAAGTGATGCCCGCCAGGGTGCCACGAAACCCGCGCATGGCCAGGCAAGGCCGCTTCACGCTGGGCGTACGCGTTGCCGCTAAAGGCCCCTTGTCGGCCGAACATCAGGTACAGCGGGCATTGGATCTGGCTGAGCAGGTCACAGGCTTCTCGCTCGGTCAACGGCATGGGTTCGGGCAGCACCAAGCGTGGATCGTGGCGCCAACAATAGCCGTCGCCAACCTGCAGCAGGTCACGACGGGCCAACAACCGCGCAGCGTCCTCCGACAGCTCGCCGTCCAAGCGCTGGCGGCGCTGCTGCAAGGCCGCTTCAATCGTGTCGAAGCGGCTCGCGTCGGGCTCGCCGAACCCCTGAAGCTGGCTGCGCTGGACCATCCGTTTAAGCCGGTAGGAGCGCGCCAGATGCTGCACGCGGTCATCCTCCGCGACCGTGAACGGCGCGCCCATGCCATCGAGGAAGGTCATGCTGGAAATGCCGCTGGACAGAGCGGCGAGCAACGAGGCGATGCCGCTGCCCATGCCGTGGGCCAGCACATGGAAGTGCGCCAGGCCCAGGCTGTCGACCACCGCCAGCATATCCTCGGCATGCTCCCAGAGGTAATAGCCGCTGTCGTGGCGGCGATGGCTGGAGCGGCCGTGGCCGACCAGGTCCGGCGCGACCACGAAACAGCCGTCGAGCAACGGCCCGAGCCGATCGAACGAGGCGGCGTTATCCAGCCACCCATGCAAGGCCAGCACCGGGATACCGTCTTCCGGCCCCCAGGTACGTACCGCTATTTCAATACCGTCGAGGTCAAGCAAATGATCCTTGGGACCGCACAGCGAACGCATAGAAGCTCCCCTTGGCTGCAAACCGGCCGCCATGGCCTACCCCACCCTCTCGCAGATGCACCCGCACTGTTGGCCCCTCACCGACCCGTACATGCGCGAGACCGACCGCTGCCGGCAATTATCTACCGCACCCCAGCACACGGATGAGGATCGACTAGCGCCTCCCTGCTCAAGAGGTCGGTACCATGACAAGCACCCCACCCTTACATCACGCACAGATCACGCGCACGCTGCCGCTATGGAGCAAAACCCTGCACCCCGGCCATGCCGAACGCGTCGTGCAGCGGGTACGCAAGGATTACCTGGCGGCCGATGGCACGCCTTACAGCTGGTACGCCAGCGCCGAACCCGAGCAACGCCTGCAACTTCGACTGCTTGTCGAGGCACGCGACACTTGCCTCGCCCAGCTCCGTCAGGCACTGCCCGGCTTCAAAGGCATCATCGAATTCTGCCGACCGCTGCTGACCGAGCGCCTAGGCCTGAACGTGGCCGTGGACCAGGCCCAGTACGTGTTCCAACCCTTCGAGCCGATCAGCAACCCGTGGGTCGGCGTGCCCGACCCCCAATACCCGTTGGTGCCGGAGCAGCCGGTAGACGTGCTCGCAACCCGCCCCGTCGGCGCGCCGCAACCGCGCAGTTTGCTGGAAGCCGCCCTGCACAACTTCGAGGGCCTCACGGAAGTCGGTGCCTATAGCCGGTTGACCCGCGCCGCAGGCGATGATTCACCCTTGCAGGGCTTGAACATGGCCAGTTTCGTTGAGCAGTGCCGGGCGCTGGACCTGGGCCAGCAGTACCAGGGTCACCTGCAGGCCACCCATGAAGGCGCGAACCGGCTGGAGGTCGAGCGCCTGTCGATTCAGGCGAGCCGCGAGTGCTTGCGGGTGCAGGCGCAGGTTGCCTGGCTCAAGGGCTTGCTGAGCGAACGCGGGCGCACCGCGCTGATGCAACTGTGCAGCAATGTCACCGCCCCGGCCTATGGTGAACACAATCTGCAGTGCTGGCGTTTCAGCCTGTTCGGTATCCCTCTGCACGAAATCCTGCTTATCGGGCCTGATGCCCCAAACCAGAGCAATCCTTGCATCCTCTACATCCCGGACGACAGCGAGCACCCGGTGCGCGAGTTCGCATCGATCATGGCGGTCGGGCAGCACCTGCGGCACCGGCTGCAGCGCAGCGAATTCCGCCGTGCCTTGCTGCAGTTCGCCTACAAAGACCGGCAAGTGGAACTGTCGGCCAAACTGGAGCACGCGCTGTTCGAGGTGGATGCGAGCGGCAACCGCACGCTGCGTAGCAATCCGCTTTTGCACGTTACCCCTTCGCCTTTGGGCAATGCGCCCTGGCCGACGTTGTACAGAGCACACCTGGCACGCATGAAGGCCGACGCCAAAACCATCGCTGTGCCCACCGCCGAGGTTGACGCCAAAGCGCGCAACGCGCGCCTGCAACACTGGCTCGAAATGGGCATGAACGTACTCAACGTCGCCGCGTTCTTCGTCCCGGGGTTGAACACGGCCATGCTCGGGGTATTTGCCTATGACCTGATGAGTTCGGTGTTCACCGGTTTCGAAGCCTGGGAGGAAGGCGACACCGCGCAGGCGCTGCAGCAGGTGCAGTCGTTGGCCATCAATGCCGCAGTGATCGCCGGGTTCGCCGCTGGCGCCAAGGTTATCCAGGCATCCGGTTTCGTCGATGCGCTGAAGGCGGTGTGGCAGGAAGACCGCGAACTGCTGTGGCACCCAAACATGGCGCCGTATGCCAGCAATGTAATGCTTGCTGAAGGTGCAAAGCCCGATGCGCTCGGGCTTCATCAACACCAGGGCAAGGCCTACATGGCGCTGGAAGGCACCCTGTATGAAGTGTTCCAGGACCCTGAACAACACTGGCGCGTGCGTCACCCCGACTCCCCTCAGGCTTATGCGCCGCACGTGCGGCCAATCGGCGACGGCCGCTGGCAGCTGGCCCATGAACATGCTCACGAGTGGGACGACATACAGCTGCTACGCCGTCTCGGCCATCGCAGCCAGGGACTGGACGATGCGCAATTGCTCACAGCCCTGCGCAGCACCGGCACCGACACGGCCAGCCTGCGCCGTGCCCATGCGGCTGGCTTACGCCCCCCGGCATTGCTGGTCGACACACTGCTGCGCCTGCAACTGGACAACGAAGTGGGCACCCTCATAGAACACGTACGCCACGGCCTGCCGCTCGCGGCCCACAAAAACTATGCCCTGCCCGAACTGCTGAACCTGCCGAAGTGGCCGCAGGATCACGTTCTCAAGGTCTTCGAAGGCCCAGAACCTTGGGGCAAGTCGGTACGCTATGGGCCGCCCGTCGCACCGGGGCAGACAGAGATCGAGATCACCCGCGCCGACCTCGACAGTGGCGCACTGAGCCAGACCGTGCTGGTGCAGATGGATGAGCCCACGGTGCAATCGATGCTGGGCGATACCCCACACGCACAACGTGCCTCGGTACTGAACGACACGCTCGCTGAACATCTGACCAACCGCCGCAAGGCGATATTCAACAGTTTGCAGCAAGGCCATCGTGAACCGCAGAGCCCCGCAGCGCAGGCCCTTGCCCGCCAGTTCCCGGGGCTGCCGGACAGCGCCCTCGACGAAATCCTCGACCATGCCAACAGCACTGAACGTCAGCGCCTGGGCGCAGGTCGAGTGCCCCTGCGCATCGGCGAAGAAGCCCGCTTGCTGCAAGCTCGCACCAGAATAGACCGAGCCCTCATCGGGCTGTATCGGCACAGCCTGGCCAACGCGGACAGCCAACTGCTGCTGCAAGCATTGCAGGCCGAACACCCCCAGGCCATAGCGGTCGAACTGTTCGAGATCGCGCTTGCCGATCGGCAGCACTGTGCTGCCTTGCTGGGCCAACAGCCGATCAAGCCAGGGTTCCGCTCACCCCTTCGGCTGGCCAATGGCAGGCTAGGTTACCCGCTCAGTGGCCGTGGTGAGACGGGGGCGGCGGCACGCCGTTTGCGGGCGCTCTACCCAGAGCTCGACAACGCACAAATCAGCGCATTGCAAACCGAGCTGACAGAAGCCGGCGACCTGGGCACAGCGATCAACCGCTTGGAAGCTGAGCAACGCAGCTTGGACCGTGATCTCGGCCGCTGGATCGAGACCGCGCAAGACCTGGAAGACCGCCGAAGCCGCCAGCAATGTGCCGAGCGCCTGATGAGCGCCTGCCGCCGTGAGGGCGGTGAACAACGCAACCTGTTATGGCTCGAGCGTATTCGCTTGCGCGAGTTGCCAACCCTCACTGCCGCCATGCCGCATATCCATGAATTGCGGCTCGACGGCTTGCGCCTGGAGCGCATGGAAGGCGCTTTCCTGGCCAACTTCCCTCACCTGCAAGCATTGGACGTGATCAACAATCCGCACATGAATGCCGAAGCCTTGTTCGAGGCGCTGCGGTCCGCCCCCCGGCTGCGCGATCTGAACCTGACCGGCAATGCGTTACGGGCCCTCACGCCTGCGGCTCGGCAAGCCATTAGCGCGATGCCGGGCCTGCGCATACTCAATTTGCGCAGTAATTTTCTGGAACTGGATGACGCCAGTATGCAAGTTCTGACCCGCTTGCGCCTGGACGCACTGGGCCTTGGGGACAATCACATCACCCTGGATCAAAGGCTTGCCGCACGCTTCCAGGACATGGTCCATCCACAGGTCTTGCACCTGGATTTCAACCCGCTACACGTGGCCCCCGACCTGCGCTTCATGGCCCGCCTCAGCCACCTCAACCTGCACCGCTGCGACTTGCAGCAATGGCCCGAAGGCCTGACCACCCTGATGAACCAGCCACAGTACCGGCTGCGCTACCTTGACCTGTCTTACAATCGCATCCGCAACGTGCCCGACCTGTCTGGGGTTCTACGTACACCATTTGCCCGTGATGTCTCAGCGCGTTTGCCTGAACGCCGCTGGCTGTTCAACTACAACAACCTGGAGGCCGAAGCACGTACACGCCTGGGTGACAGCGGCGTCAACGTTTTTGAACACGCGGGGGCGATGCCCGAGTGGCAAGCGCTGTGGCG
Source organism: Pseudomonas sp. DCB_AW (assembly GCF_026240895.1). Lineage (NCBI taxonomy): Bacteria > Pseudomonadati > Pseudomonadota > Gammaproteobacteria > Pseudomonadales > Pseudomonadaceae > Pseudomonas > Pseudomonas sp. DCB_AW. The sequence goes on along the minus strand of NZ_JAPFCE010000043.1, from coordinate 12,361 downwards.
CAACCCGGCGAGCGACGCCCAGGAGCAACTATGGCGCGATCTGTTCGAGCAGGGGGAGAACAACGACCTGCAAGGGGTCTTGGAACGCCTGAGCCAATCCGCTGAAGCACAGCGCGATGCGCAGAGCCTGCGCAACCGTGTCTGGGCCTTGCTGGAAAAAGCGGCTGGGGACAGTGCGTTGCGCGAACGCCTGAACACGGTGGCCCAAGACTTCCCGCCCACCTGCGGGGATGCCGGGGCCGACGCCTTCAGTGCCCTGGAGATCGAAGTGCTGGCTTACGAGGCGGCGGGCGGCGCCGGTACTCGCCCTGGCGAGTTGCTGGCGCTGTATCGCAAGCTGTACCGGCGCGATCAGGTCAACCAGTTGGCTGACCGCATCAGTGTCCGCCGGTCGCTACGCAAACAGGCGCTGCAGGACCATGTGTTCGATGAAGCACTGCCGCTTCACGATGTGCTGGATGATCCCGCAGCGTTCCCCGACGGCGAACTGCAAAACGGCCTGGTGGACGATATCGAGCTTCGCCTGGCGTTGCGCCAGTCCCTGGCCGAGCCGCTGGGCTTCCCCGAGCCCAGCCACGGCATGCGCTATCGTGACACGGCCCAAGTCAACCAGGTCATCATCGACCGGGTCGAGGCCGCCGTACTCGCCCTGGACGCCGACACCGATGCCCGGCTGCAATGGCTTATCGAGCAACCGGGGTGGGTAAGCTACCTGAAGCGCGAGTATGCCGCGCAGTTCATGTTGCTCACCGACTTCTGGCGACAGGGCCACGACTACCTCTTCTACTGCCTGGATGAGACCCAGGAAGCCGTTACTCGCTTGGACAGTTCGGTGATAGGTGCGTTGAGCGACGCCCTGCCAACGTCGCCCGTGGACGAGCTGGGCAACCTTCACCGCGTGCCACTCAACGATGGACAGTTCGACCGCGCCATGCGGGCATTGACCGCTGAACAGCAAGCAGTGGAAGCGGGCCTGCTGGCCAGCCTCACCCGACAGGCGCAAACCCTGGGCGGTTAAGCCGCCCTCACTGGCCGCGCAGGTCTTCGAAGAAGGCCTGCCGGCCATCAACCTGGCTCGACGCACGCGGCGCCGCCGGCGCTTCACTGTTGGCCGCTTCCACGTGCCAGTAGCAGTGCCTGACCGCACGCGTGACCGCAACGTAGGCCAAGCGCTGTACTTCTTCCTTCTGCGCGGTATCGAATGCCTGGGCATCACCGGCCTTACCCAGGCCGGCCAGGCGATAGACCTGGTTCTTGTACGGCGAGCTGGTCAGGTACTGGCAGTCACCAAGCATGAACACCGCATCGGCCTGCAAACCTTTGGCGCTGTGGTAGGTCAACTGCCGCAGCCGGCGTTGCTCGGCCGGCAGCGCTGCCTCAGCGTGCAGCACGGCCTGCAGGTGGTCGTTCATCAGGGCTTTGTCGCTGCCCTTGCGGTACAGCATCATCACCGACTCGCCGCGTTGATAATGCTCGATCAGGGTCTCGCCCAGCGCGGCCTCGTCGCGGTCGAACACCTTGACCGGCGAGCCCGGCAACTCGGCTGCCGGGCCACTGGCGCGGGCCTTCTTGCCAGTAATCGCGGGCGTGCCCTTGACCAGAAATTCCGCCGCATCGATGACCTGCTGTTGGCACCGGTAGTTCTCGACCATCATCACCCGCGTGTTGGCCGGTGACACAAAGGCCTTGGTGAACTCCATGAAGTACTTCGGCGAACTGCCGCGCCAGCCATAGATCGATTGCCAGTCGTCACCCACGCACAACAGCGACGAATGCTGGGCATTACGGCCGGTGTGCATCGACGGCCCACGCCGGCGGATCTCGGCAAGGCAGGCACGCAGCCAACTGACGATTTGCGGCGAAACGTCCTGGAACTCATCGATCATCAAATGCGCCAGGGGCCTGAGCAAGGGGTCGGGCAGCAGTTGCAGGTTTTCCGGGTTGTTCTCGCTAAACAGGGCAAACATGCGGTTGTAGCTCATCACCGGCGGCGACTGGTCCAGCAGGTGCGCCTCCAGGGCCTTCCAGTACAGCGCCAGGGCTTCGAAGAACAGGCCGTCGCTGTCGCCTGCCGGGAAGCTCATCGCCGCCACGGCGCCGTTCACGTCAAGCCCCAGGTTCTCGATGAAGTTGGCGGCACCGACAAAGGCGTCGAGCAGCGGTGCCGGGGCCAGTTCGCCCTTGACCTTGTACTCGAAGCCGGGGCCAGCCACCGCATCACCGGCCAGGGAGGCCGCCAGGCGTCGCGCGGCCGCGTAGTTGTCCAGCCAGATCAGCGGTTTGTCGCAGAAGGCCTGCAGCAGGGTGCGCTTGACCGCCCATTCGGCGCGCACCGCCAGCTTGGCGCCGGGGCGCTGGTACTGGGCGCTTTCCGCGGGGTCGAAACCCAACACCACCCAAGGCCCCTGCCCTTCAAGGCGGCCATGCACATGGAAACGGCTGCCACGGATTTCGACCGTGTCGCGGCACGGCTCGATGCCTTTGATCGGCCAGGCGCCTGCGGCGAACCACAGGTCTTCGATGACATCGCACAGCTCTTCATCGCGCTGGGCGGCCAACTGGGTCACCTGCGCACGCTTTTGCACGTCCGGGTGGTTAGGGTCCAGCGGCTTGAGCTGCAACGCTTCGCTGCGCAGCAGGCCAATGAGTTCGGCAAAGCGGGGGTTATCGCCCAGCAAGGTGCTGTAGCAGAGGTTCAGTTGTTGGCGCTGCGCATCGTTCAGGCGCAGGTCGAACGGGTTGCTCTCGGCTTCGGCCTCGCGGCCCGCCGGCATCTCGTTGCCCAGTGTCTCGAACGCGCGCACCTGGCCAAAACCTGGCAGGCTGCGCACCAGCGGCAAGATGCGCGAATGGAAGGTGCGCACCAGCTCGCGGGCCAGCGCGGGCTGCAGGTCGATCTGCCACAGGGCGAACACCTGCAGCAGGCGTTTGATGAAGTCTTTGCGCGATTCGCGGGTGAAGGTGACCACGGTCATCGCGTCCAGCTCGTAGCCCAGGTAATGGCGCAGCAACAGAATGCGCAACACCAGCGAGGTGGACTTGCCCGCCCCTGCCCCCGCCACCACACAGGTGGACGGCGTGTCGCTGAAAATCAGCTTCCACTGGGCCGCACTGGGTTGCGCCTCGGCAGGCAAGCGCTGGGCCACATCGGCCTTGAAGCGCTTCTTCAATTCGGCGGTCAATGGCAGGCGCCAATCGTCGAAGAGGTTGTCGTCCTGGCCGGGTACGGCGGCGGTGTCAGGGCGGGTATCGCGGATGACCAGCACCTGGCGCCCCGCCTCGTACCCTTCCACACGCCCGCGCTCGAAGCCTTCGCGCACCCCGTCGGCATGGCCACTGCGCTGGCCTGTGGCGTGGCCGAGGAACCAGGAGTCGCGATGCTGGGCTTGCAAGCGGGTCAGGCCCCGCCCCAAAAGGCGGGCGGCCAGGCGGCGAAACCACGGTAACTGGGCAGGTGGGGTCAGGTCGGCAGGCGCCTGGGGATGCTCGTGGGCCACGGTCACTCCGATGGAATACAAAATCAGCGTGCCATGTTCGCCGCATCCACCAAAAATCACCAGCGAATGCTTGCAGATCAGTGGATTAGGCGATGAAACGGATAAAAAGCCGCAGCCTTAGTGATCTACTAGTTCGATCATTATTAGCCGATATTTACGCTTATTTTCGATCTTTCTTTGTCGCATCATGGCGTCATTCCACTGATTCAAGGAGCACGACCATGCTGCAACTGCGACCGTTCGAAAGCCTCGGCCACGCCAACCACGGCTGGCTCGATGCCCACCACCATTTCTCGTTTGCCGAGTACTACGACCCTGCTCGCATGCACTGGGGCAACCTGCGGGTCTGGAACGATGACCTGATCGCCGCCGGCAGCGGTTTCCCGCCGCACCCGCACCGTGACATGGAGATCATCACCTACGTCCGTGAAGGCGCGATCACCCACCAGGACAGCCTGGGCAACAAAGGCCGTACCGAAGCGGGTGACGTGCAGGTGATGAGTGCAGGCTCCGGCATCGTGCACAGCGAGTACAACCTGGAGGACGTCGACACGCGGATCTTCCAGATCTGGGTAGTGCCTGAGCGAGTGGGCGATGCGCCGACCTGGGGTACCCGCCCTTTCCCCACCGGTGAGCGTGGCGAAGGCTTCGTGACCCTGGCCAGCGGGCGTGAAGGTGACGAAGACAGTTTGCAGATTCGCACCGATGCCCGGCTGGTGGCCGCGACCCTGCGGGCTGGGGAAAGCGCCGAGTACCGCTTCGATGCCGGGCGCCGTGGCTACCTGGTGCCGGCCAAGGGATTGGTAGAGGTCAACGGCCTGCAGGCGAAAGCGCGCGATGGGGTGGCGATCGAGCAAGAGGACGTGTTGCGGGTGACGGCCATCGAGGACAGCGAGATCGTGCTGGTGGATGTTGCCTGAATCGATTGCCTGCTCCCATAGAGCAAAACTTAACGCATTGAGCTAGCAGCGACTCTGTTGGAGCAACTGTCTTGCTCATTGATTTAGCGGCGACTCTGTGGGAGCGGGCTTGCCCCGCGAACACCGGCGAAGCCGGTGCCATGCACCGCGTAGCTTCATTCGCGGGACAAGCCCGCACACAATGTGAACTGCCCCCAAGAGGCTGGGCAGTTTCCCTGAAAGTCAAAACGGCAACGTCAGCTTCACCCAATACGCGTCCCCTTGGGCGCGGTTACGCACTTCGGTCTCCTTCGACCATTTCGCCGTCACAAACCACCCTCCCTCGCCGCTGTATTTGATCGACGGCCCGATGGCAAAGCTGCGCCCTTTGTTATCTTCAATACGTTCGCCGTCCTGGCGGTCGTCAGTCGTCTGGCGGTAGTAATAACCACCTACCCCCAACACCCACCCGTTGCCCAGCCCCCACCCCACCGCATAGTCGACATGAAACTCCTGCCCAGACCGGTAATCGGTATCCGGGTTGCTACGGTTGAAGTCGTACATCACCTTGGCATCCAGGTTGAGCCCTACGGGGTCGACGTAGCTCATCGCGTACACCGGCTCGAACACCCAGTAGTTGCGCCCAGGGTTGGCCAGGTCGTGTTTGTCGTAACGGCCAGTGGGCGCAATCATGTCGAAGGCCAGGATGCTGTGGAACTTGTCGCTGTGGTGAAAACCCAGCGCCGGGCCAAAAATCACGTCCCCCAGGCCACGGTTGTGCTGCGACTGGCCATCGACCGAAACCTTCAGGTCCACCAGCGGCACAATCGCGTGCAGCGCAAGGCTGCCGCCCAATACCGTGTAATCACTCACCCAGATCAGGCGTGGCACGATCGCATTGGCGCGCACGCGAAAGTCTACCGGCAGCTTGCTGCCGTCGTTACCACGCAGGTTGTCGGCCTCATAGTGGTTGACGAACAATTGGCCATAGACACCCGGCGGCGGCATGGCGCCGGACATGTAGTTCTCGGCACCGAGCGGGTACGACGTGCCGCCCCCTTCGGTGGCCTGTGAAAGGTTGGCTGCACCGAACAGCGTGGCGCAGGCGGCAAGGCGTAGCAGGTTGGCAAGCTTCGGGTTCATCGGGTCAACCTTTGTTGTTGTTATCGGTCGTGCAATAAGCCGGTCAGATGCGCTTGAACAGCGCCGAACGCTGGCCTTCACCTGCGGCATCAGCAGCGCTGTAGAAGCGCTCCATAAAGATGTCGCGCTCGAACAGGCGGCCCTGCATCAGGCAACTGATGGCGGCGTCGATCATCGGTGGCGGGCCGCACAGGTAGGCCTTGTGGCCGTTGAAGCGGCCGTCGAAATGCTGCTTGGCAGCGTCGTGCACATAGCCGCGTACCCCCTGCCACTGCTCATCCTCGGCTGCCTGGCTAAGGGCTGGCACATAGCTGAAGTTGGCATGGCGGGCCGCCAGCGCTTCGAACAGCTCGCGGTTGTACAGTTCGGCGCGGGTACGTGCGCCCTGGAACAAGGTGATGTGTCGCGTGTCGCCCCGCGCCAGCAAGTCGAGGATCATCGACTGCGGGCTCGACAGCCCTGAGCCACCGGCGATGAAGATCAGGTCGCCCGGTTGAGCGCTGCGCACGAAAAACTGCCCGTAAGGGCCGGACAGGCCCAGCGCATCACCCACCTTGAGCTGCCGGTGAATGTGCCCGGTCGCCACGCCGCCTTCCACCAGGCGCACGTGCAGCTCCACCTCATCGGGCCGGTCAGGCGGGTTGGCCAGGGAGAACGCGCGGGTGCCTTCGATGCCAGGCAGCTGCAGGTTGACGTATTGCCCGGCCTGAAACGCCATCGGCCGGTCGAGCTTGAGGTGCACGCCGCGAATGGTCGGCGACAGCTCAACCAGTTGGGTGACCACGGCGCGGTAGTCCTGCACCGGCAAGCCGGCAAAGTCAGGGTCGACGTCGATGTCGGCCTCGATCACCAGGTCGCTTTGTGGAATGGCACAGCAGGCCAGCACCTTGCCCTCGTCGCGTTCCATGTCCATCAGGGCAAAGGAGGACGCCGCCCCCAGGTCGACCTCACCTTCCAGCACCTGGCACTTGCAGGTCGCGCAGGTGCCGTGGCCGCAGGCAAACGGCAGCCACACGCCCTGACGCAAGGCAGCCTCGAGAATGGTTTGGCCTTCCTCCACCTCGATCTGTTCACCGGTGGGTTCGATGGTGACTTGATAGCTCATGGCAGCGCTCCTCAGTTATGGCTGCCGCCCAGGCCTTCAAGGCCGGGGGTATGCAGGTGCAGCAGGCTCTTGTGGACGACACCGTTGGCAGCCAGCCCACGGGACAGGTCAGGCGTGAATGGCTGTTCGTCCAGGCGCCAGCGCACGGCGGTGAAATCCACCTGCGCAGCATCGGGGTGCAGGGCAATGGCCGGCTTGACCACGTGCTCGATGAAGGCCGCGAACGGCTGCGCCGGGTCCACGGGCAGGGTGAACGGCGCGCAGAACAGCAGGTGGTTTTCCCAGCACAGGTACACCAGCTGGGCGCCGTGGAAGTTGGCCTGAAGGTCCAAGGGTTGGGCGGTGTAGGCGCCGATGGCGGTCACGGGCATGGCAAGGTTCCTCTTGTTCTTGTTTGGGCCCGGGCGCAGCAAGGCGCCCAGGCAGTTGCGGTGTTTTGGCGGTTCAGCCGGCCTTGCGCCCAGCACGTTGCAAGGCCTCCCAGCGCTGCTGCTCGGGCGAGCCCTGGTACTCGAAGTTGTCCTGCCCGGGGGCGATGTTGTAGTAGTCGCGCACCACCGCCTCGACATCCCCACCGCCACAGTTGCCCTGCAGGATCTGGTGCACCGGCAGCCAGGCCTGCACGTATTTGTCGGGCTCGTAGGCGAAGATGTCGCAGCAGCCATCGGAGCAGAAGTGGTAACGCTCGCCTTCGTGCAGCAGGCTGCGGTGGCTCAGTTGCGTGGGCGCGTCCGGCTCGGTGAAGGCCAGCGGGATCTGGCAGATCTGGCAGAGCATCGGCAGGGTCGGGTTGTAGAAGCGCTCGCCGCGCGCCTGCAAGTCACGCCAATGCTCGTAACGCGGCCGGTAGTAGCGGTCGAACGTGTCTGGGTACTTGGCCGAGAGCCAGTCCAGCTCCTCGTCGGTGGGGATCCAGGTATGGAAGTTGGTGGCCTGGCTGTACTGGTAGAAGATCGACCAGGCCTGGTGGCTGATGTGTTCTTTGCCGATGGTGGTCTGCTCGACGTATTTCGGCGGGCGGATGCCATAGCGTTCCAGGTCCTTGAACAACGCGCCGCCAGCCTGTTCGAAGTACACCTCCCAGGCCTCGGCCCACGACATCACTTTGTTCGGCAGCATGTAGTCCATCATCATCCCGACCAGGGTCAGCAGCCGGTAGCCACGCCAGAACCATTTGTCGATCCAGCGCTGGACGATCGGCACGTTGTCCTCGTGCTGCTCGAGCAAAAACTTGATCACCTCAAGGCCCAGGGTCATGTGCCGGGCTTCGTCCGACTGCGCCGAGAAGCCGAAGGTGACGGTGGCCATGTCGCCGTTGAACGCGGCGCCGGACATGAACGGCACGAACAGCAGGTTGGTCAGCACGTACTCGAAGGAGAACGAGATGGCCGTGAGGAACTCGAACGGGCCAGCCGTGCGGGCGTCCTCGAAAAACGACTTGGGCACCGAGAGGAACCACACCCGGTCGTGCATGTGGGCAAAGTCATGCAGGCCGTTGAAGTGCTTGTTGTAGTGGCTCATCGCATGCACTTGGGTCTGCACGTGGCGCAGTTCGTCTATCGCCTGCATCTGGCAGGCCACCCGCGCACCGGCACCGCCAAAATGCCGGCCGACGCGGGCGAAGCCTTGGTACGCCTGGTATTCCAGGGGCGTGACACCACTCAAAAATAGCTTCAACGCGTTGACGTAACGGGCATCGGAGATGTTCTGGTGGCCATTGTTCTGGGCGAAGGCGTCGAAGATCGCGTACAGCTTTTTCTCTTTTTCGGCCTGGTATTTCCAGTAGGCGTCCATGGTCAGGCGGAAGGGGTCTTCCCACTTGTCCCAGTCGGTGATCTTGATGCCCTCGAAGCGTTCGTAGGGGTAGATCGCGTCCTTGCTCTGGTAGCTCGGTTCCCAGCCCAGGTCACGGGTCAGGCAACGGTATTTGTCTTTCTGGTTGAGGCGCTTGGCGGCCATGGTGGCTCTCCGAATGCTGGTCGTTGGGTGGGTCAGTTCCAGTGCAGGGCGAAGCAGTCTTCGTCTTCCTCGACGTTGCCGCCGAGGGTGATGACGTCGATCAGCATTTCCTGCACGTCCCATTCACGGCCGGTCTTTTCCTCCACTGTGGCGCGGTGAATCTCCAGGCGCCCTTCGGCCTGCACGCGGATCATCGCGGGCTGGTGCTGGACGACTGCGTGCGGGTTGTCCTGGGTGATGGCCTCGACGATGTAGCGGGCGCTGTCGTTGTCCTGGAAGGCGATGTAGACGAGGGAAGTCATGCGGCGTCTCCACTGAGGCCGAGTTTTTTCAGGCGTGCGCCAAAGGCGCTGTCGATGGCATCGAGGGCTTCGCGCCCAGGGCCGACCTCGGCCAGCGGCAGCAGCGCCTCCCGTGCGCGCACGCGCCACTGGGCCACCCAGCCGTCGACCAGCTGGCGGTTGTGTGCGCTCTCCCCGACCACGGTCTTGACCAGCGCATCGACCCACCGCTGGCTCTCGGCAAACCACAAGCGCATGAACTCGGTGAGCATGCCGACCTGCCCTGCCCCGTCCGCCACCAGTTGTGCATCGAAGTGCTCGAACAGCAGCGGGTACAACAGCCCATCACTGACCAGGTTTTGCGCCAGGGTCAGCTCGAACCAGTCCTGCACCACCAGGCTGTCTTCGACATAGCGGCGCAGCCCTTGCCAAGCCGGTTCGTCCAGCCAGCGCTGCTTGGCTTCGGCCAGCAATGCCAGGCCGTCCTCTTCGAGCAGCAGGCCGATGCGCGACAGGTACTGGGCAATGGCCAGGCGGTCCATGGCCTGGAACATGTGCATCTGGGTGACGCTGGTACCGAAGGCGTCCGCGGCAATGCCGCTGTTGTTCATGTTGGCGCCCAGTTCGGCATGGCGTAGCGGCAGCAGTACGCGGGCGATCAGGGCACGGGTTGCGACGGGCAGGCTGCCCAGCAGTTCGCGCTTTTCGCAGAAGGCGAAGCTGTGCTCGGCGTTTTCCTGCATGCGTGCCCGGGCCTGCACGTAGGTGCCGTAGTAGTACTGGCGCGGGTCGCTGACGGTGTACCAGTCGGCCATGCACACGGCGGTGCGGCTGGGGTCGTTGAGCAGCTTGTCGGGCTGCCACAGCGGGCGGTAGTGGAAGTTGCTGGCGGCTTCGATGTCGAAGCTGGCTTCCTGGTAGCGGCTGGCAGGTTTATCGCCGAACCGCCGGCGGGTGTGGCTGAAGGTCTGGCGGATCGGCTCGACCGTGGCCGTCTTGATCTCGATACTCATGCAAGGCGTCCTGTACTTGTTGTTGTGGGGAAGCAATGCGCCGGCAAACGGCGCGTCAGTCGTTGTCGTCGTGGCGCTCGCCGTAACGCCACTTCTGCATGTCGGCATCGACGGCAGCGGCCATTGCGGCGTCCATGTGAAGCACCCGGTTGCTTTCGCAGAAGCGCGCGAAAGCAGCGCGTGGCAAAACCAGTTCGACGAACAGGTCCGGGTAGGCGATGGCAAAGTCGAACTCGACAAAGGCGGCGTCCGGCGCGCTGCGTACCCGGACGTAGCGCGGCATCTGCTCGAAGGGCGTGGTGGTTGGGGTCATCGGTTGTGCTCCGGTAAGGCTTGCAAGGGCTAGAGCAACCGCTGTGCCAGGCCTGCTTCCAGAGCAGAAAAACAATTCAATTCATTGATTTAAAAAGACTTTTAAACCAATCAAAGATAAGCCGAGGCGCGATCAAGCGGCCGCAGCAACCCGCCCGATTGATCATTTGCTTAATCGCGCAACGGCACTTCGAGCAAATGACCAACGCGTCCTGCGATTGACTTTTGCGCAGGTTTCAGGCGGTTTAGAAAGAAGAGATGACCCGAGCCTTGCCTGAGCCGCCGAGGTCGTCCCGGCGCAACCACCACCCGCCCACGCCTGAGCGGAACGCGCCGATTCCCCATACAACTACAAGCAAGGGGCGCACGCGAATGATTACCCAGTACAGGGCGCCGGAACCTGCGCCGGCGCTGAAGGACCTCACCGAACGGGTGCGTTTCCTCGGCACCGAAGGCAAGATCTGGCTCGACGAACAACGCATGCTGCTGGTGCAGGCGGCGATGATGGCCGGCATGCGCCGCGAGCTGATCGAAATGCTCGGCGTCGAACGCGCCAAGGGGTTTTTCCTGCGCCTGGGCTACCAGTCCGGCCTCAAGGATGCCGAGCTCGCCCGCAAACTGCGCCCCAACGGCAACCCAGTGGAGATGTTTTTCATCGGCCCCCAGTTGCACTCGCTCAAAGGCATGGTCAAGGTCCGCCCGCTGCAGCTGGAGATCGACCTCGACAACGGCCATTTCTACGCCGACATCGAATGGCAAGACTCTTTCGAGGTGGAAAACTGCCAGCAAGAAAACCTTCAGTCCGAGCAGCCAATCTGCTGGATGCTGCTGGGCTACGCGATCAGTTACAGCTCGTTCTTCCTCGGCCGCCAGGTGCTGTACAAAGAGGTCAGCTGCCGCGGTTGTGGCGGCAGCGAATGCCGCATCATCGGCAAGCCGGTGGAGCAATGGGAAGACGCCGAAACGTTCATGCGCTACTTCCAGAGCGACCCGGTGATCGACGAGTTGCAGTCCTTGCAAGTGCAGGTGGCCAACCTGCGCCAGCGCCTGCAGTACGAATCGGGGCAGTTCTACGGCATCGGCCAGTCGGCGGTGTACCGGCGCTGCTGCGCGCTCACCGACAAAGTCGCCTCGGGCAAGGCCTCGGTGTTGCTGCTGGGTGAAACCGGCGTCGGCAAAGAAGTCATCGCCCGCAGCCTGCACCTGCGCAGCGAGCGCGCCGGCGCGGCGTTCGTCGCCCTGAACTGCGCGACGATACCGCCCGACCTGATCGAGGCCGAACTGTTCGGTGTCGAGAAAGGCGCCTACACCGGCGCCCAGCAGGCCCGCATGGGCCGTTTCGAGCGGGCCAATGGCGGCACCCTGTTCCTCGACGAAATCGTCGAGCTTACGCCACGCGCCCAGGCCAGCCTGCTGCGGGTGTTGCAGGAAGGCGAACTGGAGCGGGTGGGCGACAGCCGCACACGCCAGGTGGATGTGCGGGTGATCGCCGCCACCCATGAAGACCTGGAGCAAGCGGTCAAGGACGGGCGTTTTCGCGCCGACCTGTTCTACCGGCTGAACGTGTTCCCGGTACGCATCCCCGCACTGCGCGAGCGCCGCGAGGACATCCCGCTGCTGATCGAGCACTTCCTCGGGCGCCTGCATGAAAGCTACGGCAAGAAAACCCGCGGCCTCAGCGACCGGGCCATGGAGGTGTGCCTGCATTACGACTGGCCGGGCAACATCCGCGAGCTGGAAAACCTCATGGAGCGCGGCGTGATCATCACCGATGAGAACCAGAGTATCGGCCTGGATGCGTTGTTCCCGCATGCACCGCCCGCCATCGACAGCATCGGCCTTGGCAGCGATGGCCGGCTGGTGGCCGACAGCGACCTGCAAACGCCTGGCTGGGTGGCGCAGATCTTCGACAGCGGCACCGGCCTGGATGCCGTCGAGGAGGCGCTCATGCAAGAGGCCATGGCACGCTGCCGGCAAAACGTTTCGGAAGCGGCGCGGCTGCTCGGCATGACCCGCCCTGCCCTGGCCTATCGGCTGAAAAAGGCACCCGGCGAGAGCGTGGCCGGTAAGCCTTGAGCATTTGGGGCTGCTTTGCAGCCCATCGCGACGCAAGGCCGCTCCTACAACAGAACGCATCCCCCTGTAGGAGCGG
>NZ_JAPFCE010000162.1:0-556 GCF_026240895.1 Pseudomonas sp. DCB_AW | reverse complement strand
ATCTGAGCCATGATCAAACTCTTCAGTTCAATACTGCTTGGGTTTTTAAGAAACCCTAAACTTGGCTCAGCAATCTCAAATGACTATGTGATTTCTCGCATGGTCACTTGTGATGCTGATAATCTTTTTGACTATCAGTCCGTACTCACAAGCACCCACACGAATTGCTTGATTCAATTTGTTAAAGAGCGTTTGGTTAAGAGCTTTTCGTCTCAACCGAGGTGCGCATTCTACGCTTTCCTCAGGGCCTGTCAAGCGTTTATTTTGAAGTATTTTTCGAGAAACTCGTTTCACTTCAACCACTTAACTCGCTGCGATCTCTCGTAGCGGGAGGCGAATAATACAGCATTCAAAAACGCTGTCAACCACCTTTTTACCGCTGCTGAGCGGTCATTCAACCTGGTCAGCAAGAAGCTTGAGCTTCTACTTAAAGACAAAACCCCTACCTGCTTGCGCAGATAGGGGTTTTGCGAAATGAATCTTGACGATGACCTACTCTCACATGGGGAAACCCCACACTACCATCGGCGATGCATCGTTTCACTACTGAGTTCGG
>NZ_JAPFCE010000161.1:0-556 GCF_026240895.1 Pseudomonas sp. DCB_AW | reverse complement strand
GCACGAAGTGCAAGGTGGTGACGTTTTCGCTGCGGATCACCTGACGCAGGTACTCCGGATCGCGATGGCCGCCGGGACGCGCCATGACCAGGCGCGCGCCGGTTTGCAGGGGCCAGAGGAATTCCCACACCGACACGTCGAAGCTGAACGGGGTCTTCTGCAAGACCACGTCGTCAGCGCCGAGGTTGTAGGCCTCCTGCATCCACAGCAGGCGGTTAACCACGCCGGCATGCTCGTTCATCACACCCTTCGGCAAGCCGGTGGAACCTGAGGTGTAGATCACGTAAGCAAGGTGACGCGGGGTCAAGTTGGTGACAACTGGGTTGCTGGACGGCTGGGCGTTCCAGGTCGGCTGATCGAGGTCGATAACCTGGGCCGAATCAGGTACGTGCCGCGTAGCGCCATGCACCAGCACCGCCACCGGCGCGCTGTCACTCAGCATATGTCGCACGCGCTCCGCTGGGTAATCGGGGTCAACCGGCACATACGCGCCGCCTGCCTTAAGAATGGCCAGCAAGCCAACCACCATCGACAGCCCACGTTCGACGCAGATCGC
>NZ_JAPFCE010000042.1:0-45591 GCF_026240895.1 Pseudomonas sp. DCB_AW | reverse complement strand
AAGAGGCCGGTGATAGCAACGAACATTGATTGTGTTTTCACCGGCCTCTTCGCAGCGCAAGGCTGCTCCTACACAGATTGGGGGCGCAGCGCTATTGCACATGGGCCTGCAGCGCTTGCTGGTCGGCATGGTAGGAGGACCGCACCAGCGGCCCGGACGCCACGTTCTTGAAGCCCATCGCCAAGGCCCGTTCGGCAAACCAGGCGAAGGTGTCCGGGTGCACGAAGCGCTGCACCGGCAGGTGGCTGCGCGACGGTTGCAGGTATTGCCCCAGGGTCAGCATGTCGACCTGGTGCTCGCGCATGCGCTGCATCACCTCGATCACTTCTTCATCGGTTTCACCCAGGCCCAGCATCAGCCCGGATTTGGTCGGTACGCTGGGCACACGGCGTTTGAAATTCTCCAGCAGGTCCAGCGACCACTCGAAGTCCGAGCCCGGCCGTGCCGCCTTGTACAGGCGCGGCACGGTTTCCAGGTTGTGGTTGAACACGTCCGGCGGCTCCTGCGCGGTGATGGCCAGGGCCACGTCCATGCGCCCGCGGTAGTCCGGCACCAGGGTCTCCAGCTTGACGCCCGGCGACAGCGTGCGGATTTCACGCAGGCAGTCGACGAAGTGCTGGGCGCCGCCGTCGCGCAGGTCATCGCGGTCCACCGAGGTGATCACCACGTACTTCAGGCGCAGGTCGGCAATGGCAATCGCCAGGTTCTTCGGCTCATCGGCATCCAGCGGTTTCGGCCGCCCGTGGCCGACGTCGCAGAATGGGCAACGGCGGGTGCAGATGTCGCCCATGATCATGAAGGTCGCCGTGCCACCGGAGAAGCACTCGCCCAGGTTCGGGCACGACGCTTCTTCGCAAACACTGTGCAGCTTGTGCTTGCGCAGCAGCGCCTTGACCCGTGCGACCTCGGGTGACGTGGCAATGCCCACGCGAATCCAGTCAGGTTTACGCGGCACCTCCTCGGTGGGCAGGATTTTCACCGGGATGCGCGCCACCTTGTCGGCGCCGCGCAGTTTCACACCGGCTTGCAGGGGCTGCGGGAGCGTGGCGGCAGGCAGGGTCTGGTTCATGTTCATGCTCCGGCAATCAAGGCTTCAGCCACGGTAATAACGTTGCGCCACAAAGGGTGTGCGTACCACCTGCATCGGCACCCGCTTGCCTCGCACCAAGGCGAAGACTTCGGTTTCCAATGCCGCGTGCGCACTGTGCACGTACCCCATCGCCAACGGCCCGCCCAGGCTGGGGCCGAAACCGCCGCTGGTGACACGGCCGACTTCCTGGTCGTTGGCATCGACGATCAGCGCCCCTTCCCGCACCGGTACACGCGCTTTGGGCATCAGGCCCACCCGTTTACTGGCCACGCCCTCGCGTTGCTGGGCAAAGAGGCGTTCGGCCCCCGGAAAACCGCCGGCCCGCACGCCCTCGGCACGTCGAGCCTTGGAGATCGCCCAGGTCAGGCTGGCCTCGATAGGTGTGCTGCGCGCGTCCATGTCATGGCCGTACAGGCACAGCCCGGCCTCCAGGCGCAGCGAATCGCGGGCGCCCAGGCCGATGGCCTCGACCTCAGGCTCGGCCAGCAGCGTGCGGGCGAGCATTGCCGCCGCCTCGGCCGGCACCGAGATCTCGAAGCCATCCTCACCGGTATAACCCGAGCGGCTGACGTAGCAGTCAACACCCAGCAGCTTCACACGGGCGAACTGCATGAAGGTCATGGCGCCGACCTGGGACGCCAGGCGGCCCAGCACCTTGGCCGCCGCAGGCCCCTGCAGGGCCAGCAAGGCGTGGCTTTCGAACAGCGATTCGACCTCGCACTGCCCTTCCAGATGCTGCTTGAGGTGCAGCAGGTCCTGGTCCTTGCAGCCAGCGTTGACCACCAGCAACAGTTCGTCACCGCCCAGGTTGGCCACCATCAGGTCGTCGAGGATGCCGCCGTCGTCGTTGGTGAACAGCGCATAACGCTGCATGCCCACCGGCAGGTCGAGGATGTCGACCGGCACCAGCGCCTCCAATGCCTTGGCAGCGCCGGCGCCGCGCAGGCGAATCTGCCCCATGTGCGAAACGTCGAACAGGCCGGCCTGCTCGCGGGTATGCAGGTGCTCCTTGAGCACCCCCAGCGGGTATTGCACCGGCATGGCGTAGCCGGCAAAGGGCACCATGCGCGCGCCGAGTTTCAGGTGCAGGTCATGCAGTGGTGTTTGTTTGAGTTGTTCTGTGGACATGAACGATTCCCCGTAGTCGATTCAGGCGCGATAGACCGGATATTCCGCGCACAGCCTGGCCACCGACGCGGCCACCTGGGCCTCGACATCGGCATCGCCAAGGTGGTCGAGGATGTCGCAGACCCAGCCGGCCAGGGCCACGCATTCGGCCACCTTGAAGCCACGGGTGGTGACCGCCGGGGTGCCGATACGCAGGCCCGAGGTCACAAATGGCGACTGCGGGTCGTTGGGCACGGCGTTCTTGTTGACGGTGATGTGCGCGCGGCCCAGGGCGGCGTCGGCATCTTTACCGGTGAGGCCCTGGCGGATCAGGCTGACCAGGAACAGGTGGTTGTCAGTGCCGCCGGAAACCACGTCGTAGCCGCGGTCGATGAACACCTGGGCCATGGCCTGGGCGTTTTCGATCACTTGTTGCTGGTAGGCCTTGAAGCCTGGCTCCAGCGCTTCCTTGAAGCACACGGCCTTGGCGGCGATGACGTGCATCAGCGGGCCACCCTGGGCGCCGGGGAACACGGCAGCGTTGAGCTTTTTCTCGATCTCTGGGTTGGACTTGGCCAGGATCAAACCGCCACGTGGGCCGCGCAGGGTCTTGTGGGTGGTGGTGGTGACCACGTCGGCGAACGGGATCGGGTTCGGGTACAGGCCCGCAGCAACCAGGCCGGCAACGTGGGCCATGTCGACGAACAGCAGCGCACCGACCTTATCGGCGATGGCGCGCAAGCGTGGGAAGTCGAGGGTCTTGGAGTAGGCCGAGAAGCCGGCGACGATCATTTTCGGCGTGTGCTCGACCGCCAGGCGCTCGACTTCGTCGTAGTCGATCAGGCCGGTCTTGGTGTCGATGCCGTATTGAACCGCGTTGTACAGCTTGCCCGAGGACGACACTTTAGCGCCGTGGGTCAGGTGGCCGCCGTGGGCCAGGCTCATGCCCAGGAGGGTGTCACCAGCCTGCAGCAAAGCCAGGTACACAGCGCTGTTGGCCGAGGAACCCGAGTGCGGCTGGACGTTCGCGTAGTCGGCACCGAACAGCTGCTTGGCGCGCTCGATGGCCAACTGTTCAACCACATCGACGTGCTCACACCCCCCGTAGTAACGCTTGCCTGGGTAGCCTTCGGCGTACTTGTTGGTCAGCTCGGTGCCCTGGGCCTGCATCACTTGCGGGCTGGTGTAGTTTTCCGAGGCGATCAGCTCGATGTGGTCTTCCTGGCGTTGTACTTCGCGGCTGATGGCCTCCTGCAGCGCAGGGTCGAAGTCGGACAGGGTGAGGCTTTTATGGAACATGTGGGTGCTTCCTTATTGTTGGGGGCAGGCAAGGCCCGGACGGGGTCCGGGCCTGGGCAGTCAGGCGTCTTGGTAGACCGACATGGGCGGGCAGGCACAGGCCAGGTTGCGGTCACCGTAGACGTTGTCCACGCGCCCCACTGGCGGCCAGTACTTGTTCTCGCGCAGCGTCTGCAACGGGTACACCGCCAGCTCCCGGCCGTAGCGATGGGGCCATTCGCCCACGAGTTCGCTGGCGGTGTGTGGGGCGTTTTTCAGCGGGTTGTCGAGCGTGTCGAAGGTGCCGTTTTCCACCGCGCGGATTTCCTCGCGGATGCAGATCATCGCCTCGCAGAAGCGGTCCAGCTCTTCCTTGGACTCGCTCTCGGTCGGCTCGACCATCAGCGTGCCAGCCACCGGGAACGACATGGTCGGGGCATGGAAGCCGAAATCGATCAGGCGCTTGGCCACGTCCTCGACGCTGATGCCGCTGCTGTCCTTTAGCGGGCGCAGGTCGAGGATGCATTCGTGGGCGACCAGGCCATTCTCGCCGGTGTACAGCACCGGGTAGTGCTCCTCCAGGCGCCGGGCAATGTAGTTGGCACTCAGAATCGCCAGCTGCGAGGCACGCTTGAGCCCTTCGCCACCCATCATGCGGATGTACATCCAGGTAATCGGCAGGATGCTCGCACTGCCATAAGGCGCTGCGCAGACGGCACCTTGTTTATGTTCCAGGTGCGCGTGGCCAGGCAGGAACGGCGCCAGGTGCGCCTTGACCCCGATCGGGCCGACACCGGGGCCACCACCGCCGTGCGGGATGCAGAAGGTCTTGTGCAGGTTGAGGTGCGACACGTCGCCGCCGAACTTGCCCGGGGCGCAGAGGCCGACCATGGCGTTCATGTTGGCACCGTCCAGGTACACCTGGCCGCCGTACGCATGAATGATGTCGCAGATGCGGGTGATGCCCTCTTCGAACACCCCGTGGGTCGAGGGGTAGGTGATCATCAGCGCGGCCAGTTGCGCCTGGTGCTGCTCGGCCTTGGCTTGCAGGTCGGCCACATCGACGTTGCCGCGCTCATCGCAATTGACCACCACCACGCGCAGGCCGGCCATCTGCGCCGTGGCCGGGTTTGTGCCGTGGGCGGACGAAGGGATCAGGCAAACATCACGGCCCGCTTCACCACGGCTGGCGTGGTAAGCGCGGATGGCCAGCAGGCCTGCGTATTCCCCTTGCGAGCCGGCGTTGGGCTGCAACGACATCGCGTCATAGCCGGTGGCCTCGCAGAGCATCGCCTGCAATTCGTCCGTCAGTTGCCGATAGCCGAGCGACTGTTCGGCCGGGGCGAACGGGTGCAGGTTGGCGAACTCGGGCCAGGTGATCGGGATCATCTCGCTGGCGGCGTTGAGCTTCATGGTGCACGAGCCCAGCGCGATCATGGTGCGGTCCAGCGCCAGGTCCTTGTCGGCCAAGCTGCGCAGGTAGCGCATCAGTGCTGTTTCAGAATGGTAGCGGTTGAACACCGGGTGCTGCAGGAACGGGGTTTCGCGCAGCAACTGCACCGGTAGGCAATCGCCACAGCGCTCTGCCAGGGCGACGAAGGCCGGAAGCGCCTGGCCCGGGGCGGCGAACACCTGCCACAAGGCCTCGACACTGGCCTGCTCGCAGGTTTCATCCAGTGACAGGCCGACCCGCTGGGCGTCGATCGGGCGCAGGTTCAGGCGGGCCTCTTGGGCGGCGGCCAGCACATCGGCCGCAGGCCTGGCAGTGACCACGCTGACGGTATCGAAGAAGTGCGCTTGTTCCACTGTGTGCCCGAGCTGCAGCAGCCCTTTCACCAGGACTGCCGTTAACCGGTGCACACGCTGGGCGATCTGCGCCAGGCCTTGAGGGCCGTGATACACCGCGTACATGCTGGCGATGTTGGCCAGCAGCACCTGCGCGGTGCAGATGTTGCTGGTCGCTTTCTCGCGGCGGATGTGTTGCTCGCGGGTCTGCATGGCCAGGCGCAGCGCCGGCTTGCCAAAGCGGTCGATGGAGACACCGACCAGGCGGCCGGGCATGTCGCGTTTGAACGCATCGCGCGTAGCGAAGTATGCCGCGTGCGGGCCGCCAAAGCCCAGCGGCACGCCAAAGCGCTGGGCGCTGCCCAGCACCACGTCGGCATCGAACTCGCCCGGCGGGGTCAGCAAGGTCAGCGCCAGCAGGTCGGCGGCCACCGCCACTAATGCGCCGACGGCATGGGCGCGTTGCACCAGGGCCCGGTGATCGGCGATAGCGCCAGTGCTGGCCGGGTACTGCAGCAACAGGCCGAAGTACGCCTCAAGGCCTTGGCCTTCCAGTGCCGCTTCATCACCGATGACCACCTCGATACCCAGCGGCTGGGCACGGGTGCGCAGCACGTCAAGGGTTTGCGGGTGGCAGTGGCGGGAGGCGAAAAAGGCCGGTGCCTTGCTCTTTGCCAGGCGCTTGCAGAAGGTCATGGCTTCGGCCGCAGCGGTGGCCTCGTCGAGCAAGGACGCGTTGGCGATCTGCATGCCGGTGAGGTCGCAGACCAAGGTCTGGAAATTGAGCAGCGCTTCCAGGCGGCCTTGGGAAATCTCTGGTTGATACGGCGTGTAGGCGGTGTACCAGGCTGGGTTTTCCAGCAGGTTGCGCAAGATCGGCGTCGGCGTGTGGCACGGGTAGTAGCCTTGCCCGATGTGGTTACGAAACAGCTGGTTCTTCGCGGCGATGGCCTTGAGCGCAGCCAGGGCCTCGGCCTCGCCCTGCCCTTTGCTCAGTTCAAGCACGCTGGTGCCTTTGATGCTGCCTGGGATGACGCTGTCGACCAGGGCCTGCAGGGAGCCATGGCCGGTCAGCGCCAGCATCGCCTCGATATCGTGCTCACGCGGGCCAATGTGGCGGGCGATAAACTCATTATCCGTGGTCAATGGAAACGGTGCGTTGTGCATGTCGATACCCTGGCTCAGGCGTTGTCGGCCAGGAAGCGGTCGTAGCCGTCCTGGTCCATCAAGGTGTCGAGGTCGGCGAGATTGGCCACCTGGATACGGAAGAACCAGCCGTCCTGCATCGGCGAGGCATTAACCAGTTCCGGGTCGTCGGCCAGGGCCTGGTTAACCGCCACCACAGTACCGTTCAGGGGCATGCTGATGTTGCTGGCGGCCTTCACCGACTCCAGCACTGCGACTTCATTGCCCTCGCCGTACTCGCCCGGCTCTGGCAACTGCACGAACACCACGTCCCCCAGCGCCTCCTGGGCATAGGTGGTGATGCCGACAGTCAGTTCGCCAGTCGCTTCCAGACGCAGCCATTCGTGTTCGGGGGTAAAACGCAGCATGCTCATGGATCTTCCTCTCTTGTTATCAGGTAGGTCCCGGTACAGGACTGAAAACTACAAGAGCAAGGGCGATGCCAACTTGATTAAATTCTTTTATTTCAATGACTTAGGATAAAAACGAGGACCATTCCAGTCGGCCCAGGCGGAACGAATAAGCTCCAGTGCATCGCCCCGGCAGGCCTGCGTGCCGGGGCGTGCCAATGAACGCGGGGACCTCGCCGAACTGGAGTGCAATCACTCCAGTGGAACGCATTGACACCAGGGTGCTACGCCCGGGTGGCAATGCCGTATTTGCGCAAGCGCTGGCCGATGGCCGTGTGCGACGTCTGCAAGCGTGCGGCCAGTTGCCGGGTCGAGGGATAGGTTGCATAGAGCTTTTCCAGCAGGGATTTTTCGAACCCCTGCACGGCCGCTTCCAGGCTGATGATTTCGTGTACGTCGGGCTGCTGGCTGCTCAAGGCGGTGCCGGCCAACTCCAGGTCGTCGCAGTCGATCACCTCCCCTTCGCTGATGGCCGCGGCGCGGAAAATCACGTTCTGCAACTGGCGCACGTTACCCGCCCAGCGGTTGCCCAGCAGCAGCGGATGGGTCGCCAGCGCCAACCGGCAGGGCGAGCGCTGTATCTGCGCGCAGGCCTGGCGCAGGAAGTACTCGGCCAGCAGCAGGATGTCCTTGCCTCGCTCGCGCAAGGGCGGCACCTTGAGGTTGAGCACGTTGAGGCGGTAGTACAGGTCTTCGCGAAAGCTGCCTTCGACCACCATGCTTTCGAGGTTGCGGTGGGTGGCACAGACCACCCGCACATTCACCCGCACCTCGCCGCCACCGCCGACGCGGCGGAAGCTGCCGTCATTGAGAAAGCGCAACAGCTTGGCCTGCAGGTAAGGCGACATCTCCCCCACTTCATCGAGAAACACCGTGCCGCCATCGCCCAGCTCCAGCAGGCCGGGCTTGCCGCCGCGCTGGGCGCCGGTGAATGCGCCAGCGGCGTAGCCAAACAGTTCGCTTTCGGCCAGGCTCTCGGGCAAGGCGGCGCAGTTGAGGGCCAGGAACGACGCATCGCGCCGGGCACTGAGGGCGTGGCAGGCGCGGGCGACCAACTCCTTGCCGGTGCCCGTCTCGCCCTGGATCAGCAGCGGCGCCTCAAGGCCAGCCACCTTGTGCAGGCGCACCTTGAGTTCCTTCAGCGCCGTGGAATCGCCCAGCAGCCCCTCCAGCCCTTCGGTGTGGTCGTGCAGCAACGACGCCAGGCGCTCGCCGATGCGGCTTGGCGGGTACAGGGTAAGCAGGCCGCCCACCAGGGCATCGGCACCACCGCTGATGGGCGTGGCTTCCAGCAACAATGCCTGGCCCTGGAAGCCGACCTCGCACATGGGCAGGCGAAAGCCCTTGTCGATCAGGGTTTGGGCCAAGTCGGCCTCGGCAAACAGCCGCGACAACGGCTCGCCGGCCGGCTCGCGGCCAATGAGGTTGACCAGGGTGGGGTTGGCCAGCAGCACATGGCCGCCGGGGTCAACCGCCAGCACTGGGTCACTCATCGACGCCAACAGGGCCTCCAGTTGCAGCCGCCGGCGGTGGCCAGGCAGGAAGTCGACCAACTCGACCGCCTGCACCCCCACCACGCGCAACAGCGCACCGTAGAGCTCGTCCAGCACGGCCTGTGACAGCGCCGGGGCGTCGATGTAGACGTTGGGCGGGATCATTTCCACCGCGTCCAGGTTGAGGTTGCGCGCCCCTAGCAGTGCCAGGATTTCCTGGGTGATGCCGACGCGGTCGATGAAGGTGACGTGGATTCTCATCGTGATTCCCTGGTTGGCGAAACGACAACAGGGGGACAGCGCACCCGGCGCTGTCCCCCTGGTTAGAACGTGAAGGCGGCGGTTACTCCGCTTCGAGCGACAACGCGGCGTGCTCCTGTTTTTTCTGGCGAATGGACCGGTAGGACAGGCCCAGCACGGCAAACCACACAGGCACAGCGAACAACGCCATGCGGGTGTCCGCCTCCAGGGCCAGCAGGCCGAGGATGAAAGCGAAGAACACCAGGCAGACCCAGCACATGATCGTGCCGCCCGGCATCTTGTATTTCGACGCACGGTGCAGGTGGTCACGCTGTTTGCGGTACGCCAGGTAAGACAGCAGGATGATCGACCAGACGAACATGAACAGCAGGGCCGACACCGTGGTAATCAGCGTGAACGCGTCGAGCATGTTCGGCACCAGGTAGATCACCAGGGCGCCAGCGGTCAGGCAAATACAGGAGAAGATCAAGCCGTTGGAGGGCACCGCCCGGCGTGATAACGCGCTGAACCGGCCCGGTGCATCACCCTCCACCGCCAGGCCATAGAGCATGCGGCTGGTCGAGAACACGCCACTGTTGGCCGAAGACGCCGCAGACGTCAGTACCACGAAGTTGATGATCCCCGCTGCAGCAGGCAGCCCGGCCAGCACGAACAGTTCGACGAAGGGGCTCTTGTTGGCCACCACTTCTCGCCACGGGGTCACGGCCATGATGGCAATCAACGCCAGCACGTAGAAGACGATGATGCGCAGCGGGATGGAGTTGATGGCCCGTGGCAGGTTGCGTTCCGGGTTCTTGGTTTCGGCCGCGGTGGTGCCGACCAGTTCGATGCCGACGAAGGCGAACACCGCAATCTGGAAACCGGCGAAGAAGCCCATGGCGCCGTGGGGGAACATCCCGTCGTCGTTCCACAGGTTGGCCAGCGAGGCGACGTTACCGGTCGGCGACTGATAGGCTGCCGCCACCATGTACACCCCGGTGCAGACCAAGGCGCAGATGGCCACGATCTTGATCATGGCGAACCAGAATTCCAGTTCACCGAACATCTTCACCGTCATCAGGTTGAGCGACAGCAACACACCGACGCAGGCCAGTGCCGGTAACCACAAGGGAATATCCGGGAACCAGAACTGTGAATAGGCGGCGATGGCGATAACGTCGGCAATACCGGTGACGATCCAGCAGAACCAGTAGGTCCACCCGGTAAAGAACCCCGCCCACGGGCCCAACAGGTCCGCCGAAAAGTCGATGAATGACTTGTACTGCAAGTTGGACAACAACAGTTCGCCCATCGCCCGCATGACGAAAAACAGCATGAAGCCGATGATCATGTAGACGAAGATGATCGAAGGCCCAGCCAGGCTGATGGTCTTGCCAGAGCCCATGAACAGGCCCGTGCCAATGGCGCCGCCGATGGCGATCAACTGGATATGGCGGTTGGACAGGTTACGTTTGAGTTCGTGGGTGTCACCCTCAGGCGGACAGTGACCCTGCGGCAGGTTATTCATTGTTATTTACCTTGCTAGTTTAATTGTTTTTATAACGTCACAAGTTCAACTTTCTAACCGGACATGCGTTGCAACAGCCGGCCGAACGCAAGGGAAAGAGCAAGGACTATGCCAAAGGCTAGAGCCCTTTAAATACGGGGGTCTGTGTGGGTATTAACGTTTATTGCTGTAATGAAGCCACTCCAGGCGGTGGCGGTAAAGGCGCGGTGTACGACACCGAAGCGTCGTATACCGTGCCCTGCCCTGTGCTGTATCGATATCACTACAATGGAGCGCTATCAGTCCAGGTTTATCTGCTTCATCCGCCCCATGGCCAGCGCTGTACCTGTGGGAGCGGGTTTACCCGCGAAAAATCCGACGCGGTGTATGGCACCGGCTTCGCCGGTGTTCGCGGGTAAACCCGCTCCCACAGGGACCGCGTAGGCTCACCCACGCTTGATCACGCACGCACCTCGCGCCGCGGCGCGCGGCTGCGCTGTTGTTCTTCCCACCCGTCCACCAAACCGACCGGCACATCGACCGGCGCCAGCGGCTCACGCCCGCGCACCAGGTCGGCGGCACGTTCGGCCAGCATGATGGTCGGTGCGTTGAGGTTGCCGTTGGGCTCGCTCGGGAACACCGACGAGTCGATCACCCGCAGCCCCTGCAGGCCATGCACACGCAACGTCGAATCCACCACTGCCATGTCGTCCTCACCCATGCGGCAAGAACCGCACGGGTGCATGGTGCTTTCCATGTTGGCACGCACGAAGGCATCGATCTGCTCATCGGTCTGCACCTGCGGCCCAGGTGCCAGCTCCTCGCCGCGGAAGCGGTCCATGGCCGGCTGGGCGATGATCTCACGGGTCAGGCGCACGCAGCGGCGGAAGCCCTCGCGGTCCGCCTCGCTTTGCAGGTAGTTGAAGCGGATTTCCGGGTGCTGGTAAGGGTCGGCCGACAGGGCCCGCACATGGCCGCGGCTCTTGGGCTTGTTCGGCCCGGTCAGCACCATGAAACCGTGGCCCTTGAACGGTTTGTCACCGTCGTAGCGCATAGCCGCCGGCAGGAAGTGGAACTGGATGTCCGGCCAACGCAGCCCCTTGGACGAGCGGATAAAACCACCCGCCTCGAAGTGGTTGCTGGCGCCCAGGCCATCCTTGAACAGCAGCCAACGCAGGCCGATCATCGCCCTGCCCAGCAGGCTCATCTTGCCGTTGAGGGTCACGGGCTCCTTGCACGCGTACTGGATGTAGATTTCCGAGTGGTCCTGCAGGTTTTCGCCCACACCCGGCAGGTCGTGCAGCACCTTGATGCCGGCCTTTTTCAGCACTGCCTCTGGGCCGATACCCGAGCGCTGCAACAGGTGCGGCGAGCCGATCGGGCCGGACGATACCAACACCTCGCGGTTGCAATGCACCGTGTGGGTCTGCCCGCCCTCGTCATACTCCACGCCCACTGCGCGCTTGCCGTCGAGCAGGATGCGCCGGGTCATGGCGTGGGTCACCACGGTCAGGTTCGGCCGGTTCATCGCCGGGCGCAGGTAGGCATTGGCGGTGGACCAGCGCACCCCGTCCTTCACGGTCATGTG
Source organism: Pseudomonas sp. DCB_AW (assembly GCF_026240895.1). Lineage (NCBI taxonomy): Bacteria > Pseudomonadati > Pseudomonadota > Gammaproteobacteria > Pseudomonadales > Pseudomonadaceae > Pseudomonas > Pseudomonas sp. DCB_AW. The sequence goes on along the minus strand of NZ_JAPFCE010000042.1, from coordinate 33,908 downwards.
CATGGCGCCGAAGCCTTCCTGCATGTAGCCATTGCAGTCGGCGGTCTTGATGTAGCCGGCCTCAGCCCCGGCCTCTACCCAGGCACCGTACAGCGGGTTCTGCATGTTGTTGCCGTTGTTGGTGGCCAGCGGCCCTGCGCCGCCGCGGTAGTCATCGCCACCAAACTTGAAATGCTCGGCGCGCTTGAAGTACGGCAGGCAGTTGCGGTAGCTCCAGTGCTTCGCGCCCAGGCTTTCCCATTCATCGAAGTCGCAGGCATGGCCACGGATGTACACCAGCCCGTTGATCGAGGACGATCCCCCCAGCACTTTGCCCCTCGGGCAGTGCAATCGGCGGCCGTCCAGGTGGGCTTCGGCGGCGGTCTCGTAGCGCCAGTTGTACTTCTTGGTATTCATCGGCAGCGAGAACGCACTGGGCATCTGGATGAGCACGCTGCGGTCACTGCCGCCGAACTCCAGCACCAGTACCGAGGTGCCGGCATCTTCGGTCAGGCGGTTGGCCAGGACGCAGCCGGCAGAGCCTGCGCCGATGATGATGTAGTCGTATCGTTTTTTCATTGTTCTAGTCCTGTACGCGAAGGCCTGCGGCCTCGATGTTGCGTTCATTGCCCTTGGGGTAGCCGCCCCAGCCCAGGCGTGTGGCCAGCAGGCGGGTCAGGCCGTAATGCACCAGCCCGGCCAGCAGGCAGGACGGCAGCGAGGCGGTGGCGAAGGTGAAGAAATCGGTATGGGCCAAGGTTTGCGGGTTGAACACCATCACGTAGATGGCAAACCCTGCCACCAGCGCCAGCAGCGCGATGGGGTTGAAGCCTTTGCAGAAGCGCAACGGCGAGCCGCTTTGCTCGGCATACAAATGGCGCAGGTTCAGGCGTTGCTTGCGCAGGAAGAAGTAATCGGCGATGCCGATGCCGGCCAGCGCGCTGTTCAGCGCCGACGTCCACACCAAGAAGATGAAGAAGCCGTCGTAGATACCCGGGAGGCACACCACGATGACCACCGGGATGATGCAGAACAGCCCGATCAGCATCCCCCAGCCCAGGCTGCGCAACCGCTCCCCGGCCAACTGACGCAGGCCGATGACTGCTGTGTAGAGGATGTTGACCATGCCCGTCAGGTTGGCCAGCGCCAGAAAGCTCAGGGCGATCACGCCGAAGGTCATGCCGCCGGCCAGCCGCATCCAGGCGGTGGGGTCGCTGCTGCCCAAGGTGGTGGCGGCGAACAGGCTGACCGACTCACCCAGCGACGCGGCGCCGAAGATGCCCACCAGGTTGGGCCAAAACGCCGTACGCTGGTTGCTGCACAGGCGCGACAGGTTGCCGATGTAGGGCCACCAGGAGAACCCCGCAGCGATGTTGATTTCAACCGCGATCATGAAGTTGACGTGCGGGTTTTCGAACGGAGGCTGCAAGGGCGGCATGGCCAGCAGTTCGCCGAAACTGTAGCGGCGGGAGATGAAGTACATCAGCGCCAGCATGATCAGGATCAAGCTGGGCGCGATCACCGCGCTCAGGCGGCGGATCATGTCTGGCCCGCGCATGGCCACCAGCGCCGCCAGCACGATGGCCAGCAAGGCCCCGGCGGTCACCAGCCAGTCATTGCTGTCGGGCTGGCTGTGCTGCACGAGGGTTTCCAGGTTGTCCAGCGCACGCCCGCACATCAGCCCCAGCACCGCCAGCCAACCCATGGTCAGGATCACCACCGAAAGGGTATAGACCAGCCGGCTGCCATTGAGGCCAAACATGCTGCGCAGGAAAGTGAACTGCTCGACGCCGTACTTGCCGCACGGCAGGCAGGTGGACGAGGCCGCGAGCACCACGCCGATGATGTTGCCGATGATGATCGCGGCAATGCCTTGCAAGGGCCCGACAAACAGCGCAGTGGCACCGCCGATCAAAAACACCCAGGTGGCCACCGCCAACGCCGAGTTGGCGTAGGCATAACCCCAGAAGCCCCAGACCCGCTCACCCGGCAGCAAGGGTGTATCGCCGCGTTCGGCGGCCAGGCGAAATTCCTGCTCTCTGGAGCGGCTCATGGCTGGCCCCCCAGGCAATACGCGCCCACCACCATGACCAGGGTCAGCACGGCCAGGGCAACAACATCCGCCGCGCTCAGCGCGCCGGGCCAGTGCGCCCTGCCCTCCAGTTCTTCATAGGCGCGCAGGCGCCGTTCCAGGTCTTGTGCACGCTCGGTATCCACTTGGCTGTTCATTGGCATCACCTCGACGGGTTCTTGTTCTTGAAATTCGATGCGTTCATGTGGCCCGCGTCGCTCGCCAAACCAGGCGACGCGGGCCAGCCCTGTACCTCAGGGCAAGGTGATCCAGACCGCCTTGGTCTCCAGCAAAAACTCCAGTTGTTCAGCGCCCATGTCCTTGCCATAGCCCGATTGTTTGTAGCCACCAAACGGCATGGAGGGGTCCAGCGTGCTGTGGGCGTTGACGTAGACGGTGCCAGCGCGCAGGCGCGGGATCAGCCCGTGGACCTTGCCCAGGTCGTTGGAATAGATGGCCGCGGCCAAGCCGTATTCCGAATCGTTGGCCAGCGCCAGGGCCTGCTCCTGGGTATCGAAGGGCAAGGTCACCAGCACCGGGCCGAAGATCTCCTCGCGGACGATGCGCATGGCGTTGTTGCAGTGGGCGAAGATGGTCGGCTGCACGTAGAAGCCCGGGCCTTCGACCGGCTCGCCACCGTAGTACACCTGCGCCCCTTCGGCCTTGCCCAGGGCGATGTATTCCAGTACCCGCTGCTGTTGCTGGCGCGACACCATGGGGCTGATGAAGCAGTCAGGGTCCAGGCCCGGGGCAATCTTCAGCGTGGCCGTATAGCGGGCCAGCGCTTCGAGGAAGGCTGGGTAGACGCTGCGCTCGACATAGGCACGGGTACCGGCATCACACACCTGCCCCGAGTTGAAGAACACACCGTTGGCGACCGCCTCAGCCGCCGCGTCAATGTCGGCATCGGCGAACACGATCACCGGCGACTTGCCGCCCAGTTCCAGGGTCAGGCGTTTCATCTGGTCCATCGCCGCCTTGCCCACCGAGCAGCCCACCGGGGTAGAGCCGGTGAAGCTCAGCTTGTCGATGCCTGGGTGGCTGGACATCGCCGTGCCCACCACGCTGCCGCGACCGGTGACGATGTTCAGCACACCGTCAGGGATGCCCGCCGCCTGCACCAGCTCGGCAAAGCGCAGGGCCGACAGCGACGTCAGCTCCGCCGGCTTGACCACCACGGTGCAGCCGGTCGCCAGCGCCGCGCCGAGCTTCCAGGCCATGGTTTGCAGCGGGAAGTTCCAGGGCACGATGGCCCCCACCACGCCGACCGCTTCCTTGCGGGTGTAGGCCAGGTAGTTGCCCGGCAGCGAAGGCTCGACCGTGCGCCCATGGATCTTGCTGGCCCAGCCGGCGAAATAGCGCAGCGTATCGACGGTACCTTGGATATCCACCGCGCGGGCCTGGGCGACCGACTTGCCCATGTCGATCGACTCGATCTGCGCCAGCTCGTCGGCATTGTCTTCTATGAGGTCGGCCAAGCGATGAATCAGGCGCTCACGTTCCAGGGGCTTGAGCTGGCTCCAGGGGCCACCATCGAATTGCGCACGGGCGGCACGCACCGCGCGGTCGAGGTCATCCTGCGTGCCCATCGGGATGCGCGTCAGCACGCCCTCGGTGGACGGTTCGATGACCTCGGCGCTGGCACCGTCACTGGCCTCAAGCCAGGCACCGCCAATGAACATGCGCTGGGGCTTGCAGAGAAAACGCTGGGTGGCCTCGGAAACGCCGAAGGCCTGCAGGTAGGCTTTTACCTTGTTGTCCACGGTACAGTCTCCGGATCAGCGGGCGTTGGCACGCGCGTGGAAGATGAAGCCGATGCTGTTCATCAGCAATTGCGCGGCCAGAATCGAGGTCACGCCTGCCGGGTCGTAGGCCGGGGCCACTTCCACCAGGTCCATGCCGACAATCCGCCCCTGGCTGCGTCGGGCCAACGCCTGGATGATCTCCAGCACTTCGTAGTAGAAGAATCCGCCATGGCTCGGGGTGCCGGTGCCTGGGGCGATGGACGGGTCGAAGCCATCGATGTCGATGGTGATGTAGTAGTCGCGGCCCTCGGGGATCTTCGCCAGCACACCTTCGCAGCCCAGGCGACGCACGTCGCGTACCGAGAGGATCTGCGAGCCGGCTTCGCGTGCGGCATCGTAGTCGTCGCGGTTGGAAGACGACACGTTGCGGATGCCCATCTGGGTCATGCCGACGATGTGGTCCAGCTCCGAGGCGCGGCGCAAGGGGCTGCCATGGCCGTAGCGCACGCCATGGCGCTCGTCGACGAAGTCGAGGTGGGCATCGAAGTGCACGATGTGGATCGGCCCACGCCCTTCGAAGGCCTTGATGACTGGCGCATGGATCGAGTGGTCGCCGCCCAGTACGATTGGCATGGCACCCGCCGCGAGGATCTGGCGCACGGCCGACTCGATGTTGGCATTGCTGGTGGCCATGTCGGTGTGCACGATATCGGCGTCGCCGACATCGACCATGCGCAGCTGGTCATCGGTCAGGTAGGTGGCGTCATCTTCGAAGTCGTAGGCACCGGCGTGGCCGAACGAGAACAGGGTCGATGCCTCGCGGATGCCGCGCGGTCCGAACCGTGCGCCCGAGCGCCATTGGGTACCCATGTCGTTGGGCGCGCCGAGGATCGCCACATCGGCGTCGATGGCATTCCAGTCGGTGCAGATGGGTGACTTGGCGAAGGTGCAATGCCCTACGAAGGGCAGGTTCAGGCGGCCGGATTCATAACCGTGCTTTGCCATGTTCGGGTTTCTCCACTTATTGTTCTGGTCAGGAGACGGGGCGACTGCTCGACCGCCGTTGCAGCCACTATGGCGGCAGGCCAACGCGGGAAAAATGCGCAAGTGCAGATGCATACATCGGCCAACCCGAAGTAATCGCCCGCTGCCAGCGGCCAGGCGAAATGCCGGGTGTGCACCGGCAGTCATTTGCAGGTGCCGGGCATTGCAGTGATCACAGGGGCGTGGTTAGCTTGAAAAAAAACAATGGCCGGACGCTCATATCAGCCAGCGCGATGTGACGCACCGCCAGGAGGCCCCAGTGATCCAGCTCCACGACGTCGATCTGAAGCTCCTCAGGGTATTCACCACCATCGTCAGGTGCGGTGGCTTTTCTGCGGCGCAGGCCGCCCTCAACGCCGGCCAATCGACCATCAGCGAACAGATGACGCACCTGGAAACCCGCCTTGGGGTCAAGCTGTGCCAGCGAGGGCGCAGTGGCTTTCGCTTGACCGAACAGGGCGTGGCCATCCACGAAGCCACCTTGCGCCTGCTCAGCGCGGTGGAAAGCTTTTGCATGGATGCCGACGTGCTCAAGCAGCACATCAGCGGCAAGCTCAACCTGGGCATCATCGACTCCACCCTGACCGACACCGCCTCGCCTCTGCCGCGCACCACCCAGCGCTTTGTTTCACGCGGGCACGATGCCCACCTGCACATCTACATCGGCGCCCCGGCCGAGCTGGAAGAGCGTGTGCTGGACAGCCGGCTGCACCTGGCCATCGGCCATTTTCCGCTGCGCGTGCCGGGGCTTTCGTACCTGCCGCTGTACGACGAAGCCCTGGGGCTGTACTGCGGCCGCCGCCATCCGTTGTACGCCAGCAAGGCGGCGAACGGCCGGTTGCTTGAAGAGGTTCGCCAGTGCCATATCGTGGTGCGCGGCTATATGCAGCAATACGACCTGGAGCAACTGGGCATCACCAAGGCCGCCGCGACCGTGGAGAACATCGAGGCGGCCGCGATCCTGATCATTTCCGGTGCCTATATCGGGTTTCTGCCGGTGCACTTCGCCGAGCAGTGGGTGAAAACCGGCGAAATGCGCCGGCTGGGCGCGAACACCCTGGACCTCACCTCGCCCTTCGACGTAATCACCCGGCGCGGCGTGTCACCACCGCCGATCCTGCGGGCGTTCCTCGAAGACCTGAACGCCTGCATGCACCAGGCTGGGGGCGTTTGAGCCCGCAGGCTCAGGCAATAACCCGGGCAACCTGCTGCGCGCGAACAAGCCCGGTCGTCACCAGGCCCTGAAGCCTTGCCACCAGCACGGCGCGGGCGGTTGGCGAGGTGGCAGGGTCGATAATCCGATACTGGCGATCGCACCAGCCGCTGATCTCCTGTAGCCAGCCGGCCTGCAGGACGGGCTCGGCGTCCAGGCGCTGCAACAGGTAGGCCACTTGCTGCCAGCCAGACAACAAGTGGAGCACCGCCAAGCGACGCGGCGCCGGGCATTCATGCCAATGGCGGTCCAACCAGGCGCTTGCCTCGACATTGACGGTCGCCCAGGGCAGCTTGCCCAATTGCACGATGGTGGCGGCGAACACCTTGTCCGAAGGGTCGCCCAGCAGGCCGAACAGCTCACCCGCAGTGGCCTCCCCTGCCTGGTGCACCGCAGCAAAACGCACAGAGGGGTAGCGCGATTGCAAGGCGGCCCTCCACCACGCGAGGGGGAGTTCCACCTGCAGTTCTGCGCCAAGGCCGAGCACGCCCAGCCAATCGCGTTTTGTGGTGGGCATTTCACCGGCCAGGCGCGCCGCCAGCACCGTCGCAGCGTCAACCCCGTAGCGCGGCGCCTGCCAACGCGCAAGGCTGCGGATCGCGGGCGAGGCATCCAGCAAGACCTGGCGCAGTAACGGCTGCGGGTCATCCAGCAAGGGCAGCAATGCCCGCAGCACACAGACCCGTACCTTGGCAGCCGCGTGTGGCAAGGCGTGCACTAACAGCGGCACGGCTTGCGTAGCGGGGAGCGCCTGGCACGCAGCAACCGCTGCCAGGCGAACGGTCAATTCGCGGTGGGCCAAGGCATCACGCAGCAGGGTTGCAGGCTCGGTGTCGGCTTCCAGCAAGCGCGCAAACAGAAAACGCGCGGTCTTGCCTTGCCGGGTCAGAAAATCAAGGTGGACTTCACGCCGAACCTGCGCCCCCTGCAACACTGCACACACCTGTTCCAGGGTGGCAGCATGATCGACCCGCCGGCGCGCAGCCAGCGCCACCACTGATTCCAGGGCGCTCAACAATGACGTCACATGGGCGCCTGTGAGGTAAGGCTGAATGCCCGCCTTGGCCAGTTCGCGAACCTGCGGCACCCAGTCATTCAACCGCTCGATCAGCGCCTGCAAGGCTTGCGGCGTTTGCTCGGCGCACAGCGCCCGTACCGCGACTTCTCGCACGAAGCCGTTGTCGTGATGGCTGAGGGTGATCCACGTATCGCCATCACGGGCAGACGCGATCAGTTCGAGGGCTTCATTACGCCGCTGCTCGGCCCAGGACCCTGCCGGTACCTGCCTTGCCTTCAGCCGACCCAACCAGTTGCTGATGGAGCTTACATTCATTCCCTTGTATTCCATGTGTGTGCAGTGTGGGCTTCAGACGCTATTCGAAGGCTCAGGTTTCACGGCAGCTGATTTCGGAGCCGGGTTCAATCTGCTTCTGCAGCCAGCTGCCCCTCGATCCAGTCGATGAATGCCCGCACCTGGGGTCGCTTCAACTGCTCCTTGCGGGCGACCAGGTAGTAGGCGAAACGTGAAGGCCAGGGCCGGTCCACGGCCACCACCAGGCTGCCGTCACGCAGTCCCTCTTCGGCGTGTTGCGCCTGTACCAGGGCGATACCTTGACCACTCGCGGCCGCGCTTAGCAACAGCAGTTCTTCGTCAAAACTCGGCCCGCGCCGGCTGCGGCTGTCGGGCTCGAAGCCGTGGGCCTGCAACCACAGCGTCCAGTCGGCACGGTCGGCATCCTGCAGCAGCGGGTACTGCAAGCAATCCTCAGGCGCATGCAGTGGCGGGCCGCTGGCGAGCAGCGCCGGGCTGCACACCGGCAACAGCACCGGCGCCAACAAGGGTATCGACTGCAGCCCCGGGTAGTCGCCCAGGCCATGGCGCAAGGCGATGTCGACACGGTCACGGTGCAAGTCGACCAACGCCGCCGTGGCCTCGACACGGACCTCGATGCCGGGGTGCAGCGTGCTGAAACTGGCCAGGCGCGGCACCAGCCAGCTAGAAGCGAAGGACGGTTGCGTGCTGATGGTCAGGGTGCTGGCGCGGGCCAGGGCTTCAAGGTCGAGCAGTGCACGCTCGATGTCGCCGAAGCCACGTGATACGCCTGGGTACAGGCTCGCCCCAGCCTCGGTGAGTTGCACGCCATGACGGCTGCGGGTCAACAGAGTGACGCCTAGGCGGTCCTCCAGCAGGCGAAGCTGCTGGCTGATGGCCCCAGGCGAAACCCCCATGCGCTCGGCGGCGGCTTTCAAGCTACCCAGGCGGGTGGTTTCGCTGAAGGCGCGCAAGGCAAGCAGTGGCAAGACGGCGCCCATTACATTCCTCACTTTAGAAAAACTAACGCTTAGGTTAGAAGCAATCGTTTTTGTATCTTGCTTCATCTGCATAGCATAGCGCTCAGGCCAAACAACTTGCGTTAGTTTTCCTGAGGTTACTCGATATGCCTGACCCGTCACTGGTGCTCTATACCGACAGCTCGCCCAACGGCTTCAAAGCCACCATCGCCCTCGAAGAGATGGGCCTGCCCTATCGCCTGGAACATGTTCGCATCGAGCACGACGAGCATCTGCAAGCAGGCTTTCTGGCGCTCAACCCGGCAGGCCGCATTCCGGTGTTAGTCGACCACGGCGCCAACATCGTGCTGTTCGAGTCGGCCGCCATCTTGCTGTACCTGGCACAGCGCAGTGGCCAGTTGCTCGACTCCGCACCGCAGCCACGCTGGGCGGCGATCACCTGGCTGATGTACCACAGCGCCAGCATGGGGCCGCTGCTCGGCCAGCGCGTGCACTTCGAGTGCTTCGAAGCCACGCCCAACCCGGCTGCGCTCAAGCGCTACCGCAGCCTTACCGAAAGCACTTTCGCGGTCCTCGACCAGCAACTTGCCAGCCACCCATGGCTGGCCGGCGACCACTACTCGATCGCGGACATCGCGACTTTCGCCTGGCTGCACATCGCCGCCCTGGTGGGCTTCGACTTCAGCCCGCACCGCCACCTGACGCGGTGGTACCAGCAGGTGGAGCAGCGCCCCGCCGTGCAACGCGGCATCCGCCTGCCTGCCCCGGCCACCGGCCCATGAACGCCCACAACCCAGGAACAGCCATGAACGCTAAAACCGCCACCTGCGGCGCCAACGCCAACGCTTTCGCCCACCACCCCGGCTACCGGCGCATGTTTGCCCCAGATCACCTGACCCTGGGTATCTTCATGCCGCAGCGCTTTTATGACGGCGACCTGCAGGCCCTGGCCGGGCAGGCGCGGCTGGTCGGTGAAATCGACCGCCTGGGCTTTGCCGCAGCCTGGGTGCGCGATGTGCCGTTGTTCGACCCAGCCTTCGGTGATGCCGGTCAGGTATTCGACCCGTTCACCTATCTGGCTTACCTGGCCGCGCACACTCGGCAGATCGCCCTGGTGACCGGCAGCGCGATCTTTGCCTTGCGCCACCCGATCGACCTGGCCAAGGCCGCCACCACCGTTGATACCTTGTCGGGCGGGCGTTTGGTGCTGGGCATTGCCTCGGGCGACCGGCCCGTGGAGTTTCCGGCGTATGGCCTGGACCACGGCAGCCGCGGCGAGCGCTTTGCGCACAGCGTGGACTACTTCCGCCAACTGTTGGCCGAGCACCCAGGGCCTATTCAGTCGCCGTTGGGCCAGCTCAGTAACGCCCGGCTGTTGCCCAGGCCTGTGTCAGGGCGCATCCCCCTGGTGGTGACCGGCTCGTCGCGCCAGACCCTGCAGTGGCTGGGCGAGCACGCCGATGGCTGGCTGACCTACCCCGACGCCACCCATAACATCCTGGGCCCACGCCGCCTGGCCGAAAAAATCCGCGCCTGGCGCGAAGCGATCCCGGGCGGGGGGTTCCGCCCGCACATGACCAATGAATGGATCGACTTGGACGACGACCCCAACTTCCCGCGTACGCCGCAGCAAGGCGGCTATGTACTGCGCACCGGGCGCAACGGGCTGATCGACTTGCTTGGCGAGTGGCGCGAGGCTGGGGTCAATCATGCGGCCTTGGGCGTGCAGATGGCGCGGCGCCCGGCCCGGGAAATCATTCAGGAACTGGCCGAAGAGGTAGTGCCGCTGTTTCCGGCGCTGGCCGGGCCTGCACCGCAGTCGCAAGACTGGTAAAGCCTGCCAGGCAACGCAGATGCACAGCATACGGTATGGGGCTTGCCCGCGAAGCAGGCGCCGCGGTGGATGGCACGGGCTTCGCCCGTGTTCGCGGGCAAGCCCGCTCCCACCCGAACGGTGTAGCCGGCAAGGCTAGCGCCGCACCTGTGGGGGCAACTTCCTTGCGCAATTTCTACAAATCGACGCATTACGTGGGAGCGGGCTTGCCCCGCGAACACCGGCGAAGCCGGTGCCATGCGCCGCGTAGCCCCATTCGCGGGGCAAGTCGGATCGCCGCACCGCCGCTTCCCACCCGAACGGTGTAGCCTCCAAGGCTAGCGCCGCACCTGTGGGCTTGTTCAAATGTCTGGGGGCAACCCATGCTCTGGGAGATCACCCAGCCCTTTGGGCCGCGTTGTCGAGCAGAGAACAAAGTTCGTAAGCGAGTTGCTGACCCTGTGGGAGCGGGTTTACCCGCGAACACGGGCGAAGCCCGTGCCATCCAAGGTGGTGCCTGCTTCGCGGGTAAACCCATTCCTACAGAAATCACGCTGCGCCTTGAGCCTGCGCTGTACTTTCAGGCTTTGGTAGCGGTTGCTCTCGCCATGGCGTGACCGTCCGGATCATCGCGTTGTTGCAAGATGAAGACCCGCATACCACTACAAGACAGTTGCTCCCACACGGGCACTGCTAGAACAGTGAAACGTGAGCTTTCCTACAGAAGCGGGCTTGCCTGTGGCATTGCCGCGAGCCACTGCATCATCAACTGTGCCAGCACTTGAGGCTGTTCAAGCGGGATCATATGACCGGAGCCTTGAATGATCTCGAGGCGTGCTCCCGGGATCTGACTGCATAAGGCTTCAGCCTCTTCAACTTGCCTCAGCGCGTCCTGCGCTGCCGCAATCACAAGTGTCGGGCACTGGATCTGATGAGGCCCCACACCCGCTCTGGTCAGCAGCGACTGTGTGGCAAATACCGCATGCCCCATGCGTGTCCCCATCTCACGAATTCTGCCAGTCAGGGCGTTATCCGCAGCACGCTGCGAATGCACCGACTGCCTGATGGCAGCCAGGCTCAAACCGCGAAACTGCCCGTGAGCCGACGCATCGACCGCCGCTTGCTTGGCTTTCTGCCGCTCGGGCGAATCTTCACGCAGGGAGGTAGCGATCAGTATCAGGGCAGCCACACGATCTGGGCATTGCTGCACGATTGATCTCGCCACATAGCCCCCAAGGGAAAAACCAACGAGGACGAAACGAGGCGGCGCACTTGCCACGACATGGCGGGCGATCTGCGCAAGGGTTTGCCCCTCGAGCAGGTTGGCCCGGTGGACCTCACACGTAGCGGGCAGGCTCTCGACCACTTCATCCCAGAGCGTTTCGTCCAGCATGAAGCCTGGGATCAACACCAGGGGGAGCGCGTTTTCAGGGGGCATGTTCTTCACCAGGCAAATCCAGACTGCAGCATACGGGCCAACGCTGATCAGTTGCACAGCGGGTCGCGCAACGCATCGGCAATGTGTGTGTACAACGCATCGGCGGCGCGTGAACCTGCGGAGTCTCGACTGCGGGTCAGTACCACCTCCGCCACCGGCAGGTCCGGCAGGCCGTGCCGCAGGTCGAGCACCTTGAGGTGCGCCGGCAAGCTGCAGCGGGTGACCACCGCCACCGCCAGGCCAATCCTGAAGAGTTGATTGCGCTGGGCATCACGCTGGTTGCCGCATGGCGCTTGCCGATGCTGTTCACCGTCGCGATTGGCGTGGCGTCGTTGGCGGTACTGCGATTGTATTGGCAGTGAGAACCTGGATCTTGCCCTTCTGCGCGATAAGGACGCTGCATGCTCGTCAACTCGGTCCGCCTAAGCCCCTCCCGCTCCAGCTTCGAGTGACTGATCTGCTTAAGGTAATGCGTGCAAAACAGCCGCAACCATGTGCTCTGCACTGCTTGTTCCGTCAACCCGCAACACTGCAGACTTCTGCTCTGCCAACCACGCCTCGTGCCACGCTCGGTTGCGCCCCGAGAAGTTAGGGTCGTCATACTGCGAGGCCCATTCGCGAAAGGCCGTGTGGATCCCGTGCATGTCGCCACCCGGTGCAATCCGATCGCCAAAGCGCTCTTTTTCACGCGCGGCCAGCCGTTCAAGGCGAATGGGCGTGGGGGTGACGACGAACACGGTCAGGTCGACGTGCGCAAGCAGCGCATCGCCCCACACCATGCAGGAACCGGTCAGTACCCAATCTTGGTCACCGAGCTTTTGCTGGATCACTTTCACGCGGTCAGGGACAGGCCGCTTGGTCGTGAAAGGTGGGTCGGTGGGCATCCAGTAAGCATCATCGACATCCACATGCCGCGCACCCAGCACGGTCGCGAGGTTTTGACCCAAGGTGGTCACACCGGCACAGGAAGCACCCGTAATGTAGATTCGCAATTGTTCCTCCATGAATGCACGTCGAATTCGGGGCCGCACTATACACCCGACCGGCGCAAGACGCTGAACCCGACGGCTGGCATCGGGTCAGCGTCAGGGCGAAAAGGCAGCCTCAACGCTCCATGACATAAGTACCCGGCGCAGGGCAAAGCGGCCGGTACTTGCGCGAGCCCAGCTTCTTTGGCGCTGCCAGGCTTTCGCCGGAACGCTGCCCAATCCATTCGCGCCAATGCGGCCACCAACTGCCTTGCTGGCGCTCCCCGGCGTGCTGCAGCCAGGTTTCCGGCGCCTCGGCGGCGGCGGGCGCCGCGTAGTAGAACGACTTGGGGTTGCCGGGTGGGTTTACCAGGCTTTGCAAGTGGCCGGCATTGGACAGCACGTAGGTCGTGTCCTCGCCAAACAGCCGGGCAGTACCGTAGCAGCCTTGCCAGGGGGTGATGTGGTCGGTAGTGCCGCCTACCACATAGGCGCCCACCGTTACCTGGGTCATGTCGATCAACTCGCCGGCAATCTCCAGGGTGCCGGGGTTGCTGTAGGGGTTTTGCTGGATGAGGTCGAGGTAGTCAGCGTGCAGCTGAGCGGGGAGCCGCGTGGTGTCGTCGTTCCAGGCGAGAATGTCGAATGCCGGCGGCGGGTTGCCCAGCAGGTAGTTGTTGACCCAGTAGTTCCAGATCAGGTCGTTCGGGCGCATCCAGGCGAACATGCGGCCCATGTCCTGGCCACTGAGCACACCCTTGCGCCGGGAGCTGGCCTTGGCCGCGCGCAGGGCGGACGGCGTGGTGAACATACCCAAGGTGGTGTCGTTAAGCGCCGACGCCGTGTCGAGTACGCACACGGCCCAGCTGGTATTGGCCACCTTGTGGCCCTCGCCACGGGCCGCCAGCCAGCCCAGGTAGGCCGCCAGGGTGATGCCGCCCGAGCAGGAGCCCCACATGTTTACATCCGGGCTACGGGTAATTCGACGCGCCACGTCCACCGCCTGATCGAGGCACAGCGCATAATCGGACAAGCCCCAGTCGCAGTGCTCGCGGGTGGGGTTGCGCCAACTGATGACGAACAGGCTCACGCCGCTGTCCTGTATCCACTTGACCAGGCTTTTTTCCGGCGACAGGTCGATGGCGTAGTACTTGTTGATCTGCGGCGGCGACATGACCAAGGGCCGGGCAAAGACCTTTTCGGTGGTGGGCGCGAACTGCAGCAGCTCGAACATTTCGCAGCGAAACACCACCTCGCCCTTGGCCGTGGCGATGTTTTCACCCACCGTGAATGGCGTACTGTCGACCTGCCTCGGGAGGCCGCGGTTGTTCAGCATGTCCTGGCCGAAGTGGCGGATGCCCCTGGCCATGCTCATGCCGCCTGTGTCCACCAGTTTGCGCAGCGCCGCGGGGTTGGTCAGCGGGGAGTTGCTCGGTGCCAAGGCATCGGCCAGCTGTGCTGCGACGAAGCGGGCGCGGCTTTTTTCCAGCGGGGCCAGGTCGGTGGCCTCGATGAAGCGGGTCAGCTCTGCCTGGCCAGCCAGGTAACTCTGCAACAGTGCGCGCAGGAAGGCGTTGGATTGCCAGGCCGGGTCGGCGAAGCGCTTGTCCTTCGGGTCTGGCGCGATGCTGGTGTTGCCTGCAACGATGCCGCGCAGCGCCTTAAGGTAGCCCCCCACATGGGCACCCGCCTTGAGCGGCGAGGTGCCCACGGCCTTGAGCAGGTAGCCGGCTGAACTGGCCAGGTCGGCTGGGCGCAGGCTGACCAGGGGGTTGCCTGCCAGGGGCTGGCTGGGGGTGACGGTCTCGTTCGTTTGCGTGGATCTGCTCATGGCGGCTCTTGATTCCGGGCACGGTTGTGTTGTGCTCCGACTCTAAGGCAGCCGTGGCTGCGGCCACTTCTCATCGCACGACAGCGGTTTTTCACTTCATGACGGGGGAGCGATCTGACAGAAAGCACCGGCAAACTCGGTGCCATCCACGCTATGGTCAAGACAACTCCCCGAAAGAGCAATCACGGCTAGGCACCTCGATGCCTGGACACAGGATGCTAGCGCTCACCGCACCTTCCAGAGGCTCCGTTCGTTGACTGACTCACAGCACAGCCCTACCTACGCAAAACGGTTCGAAGCCGTGCTTGCCTACATCGACAACCATCTCGAAGATGACCTGTCGGTGAATGCACTGAGTCGCATCGCCAACTTCTCGGCGTTTCACTTCCATCGGCAGTTCACGGCGTTCATGGGCGTTCCGGTTTCACGGTATGTGCAACTGATGCGGCTTCGACGCGCGGCGCACCAATTGGTCGCCTCGCCCGCAACGTCCGTGCTGGAGGCCGCATTCGGCGCTGGTTTCGAAAGCCCCGAAGCCTTTTCCAGAGCCTTCAAGCGTGCCTTCGGCATGGCGCCGAGCGTGTTCGCCAAGGCCCCGAACTGGCAGGCCTGGAGTGCGGTATTCGTTGTTCCCCATCGTTCCAGGAGTATCACCATGCAGATCCGTATCGTGGATTTCACCGAAACCCGCGTAGCCGCGCTCGAACACCGAGGTGCGCCCGCACTGGTCGGCGAAAGCGTCGCGCGTTTTCGCCAATGGCGCATGCACAGCGGCCAATCGCCAGTGGCCAGCAGCCGCACCTTCGGCATCCCCTACGACAACCCCGACACCACACCGGCGCACGCCTTCCGCTTCGCCGTTTGCGGCGAGATGGACGAGGCTGTGCAGCCCAACGATTTCGGCGTGCACGAACGGCTTATCCCGGCAGGGCGCTGTGCGGTGATTCGGCATACCGGTTCGCCTGACTACATTGGCGAAACCATCTACCCGCTTTATCGTGACTGGTTGCCGTCGAGCAACGAAGAGCTGCGCGACCATCCGCTGTTCTTCCATTACCTGAGCGCGTACCCGGAAACGCCCTTGGAGCAATGGCAAACGGATATCTACGTCCCGCTGAAGTAGGCCGTGCCATGCCCGCCCGGTGCCGGGCCGCCGAGCCCCCACGCATGAGCCTCTTCGATAAAGTGCAGCACTGCACGCGAACGCTCGTCAATCCGTGAAATCAGCGAAAGTTCACTGACCATTTCCGCTTGCGCCAGGGGCACGATGCGGATGCCCGGCATGGTCAGCCGGGTCATGGTTTCGGGCACGATGCTCAGGCCGATGCCGGCGGCCACCAGCCCGGGAATACTCATCAGCGACGGCACATACATGATGTTCTGCGGGTGCAACTGGTGCTGCCGGCACGCCTGGAGGGTGTGGGAGGTCAGGCCGATGCCGGTGCTGTCCTGGAGAAACACGAACTTTTCGTGGCGCAGGGTCGACAGGTCCCCGCTGAAGCGGTCGGCCAATTCATGGTTGTCCGGGATGAGCAGGACGAGCCTGGACTGGCTGAATGGGTGGGTGCGCAGACGGTCCGGCAGGTGGTCCTTGAACACCCGGGCAAAGGCCAGGTCGAGTTTGTGGTCGAGCAACATGTCGAACTGCGCGCGAATACCGGCGTCGACCAGCGACACCTTGACCTCGGGGAACGTGCTGAAGTAATGCCGGAGCAATTGCGGCAAATTGGCTTCGAACAATGCCGAGTGGTAACCGATGTTGATTTCGCCCACCTCCCCCCGCTTGGCACGCCGGGCCGCGGCCATTGCCCGTTCGCTGGCCTCGATGGACTGCCGCGCGTGAGGCAGGAACGCCTCGCCGGCAGCGGTCAACGCCACGCCGCGGTTCTCCCGCCGGAACAGTGTCAGCCCGAGCTCGGACTCAAGCGTTCGCATCAATTGGCTCAGTGCCGGTTGTGCAATGCCCAGTTGCTCTGCCGCCCGGCTGAAATGCTGCAGGTCAGCGGCGACAACAAAGGCTCTCAGGTGACGCAGTTCCATAATCGCTACCCATAAGGCTAATGCCAGTCAGTTAGGGCCAAGGGGGCCGCTGCGCGGCCCTTCGCAGGCAAGCCAGCTCCTACAGGAATAGCGTATTTCTTGTGAATTTCGCCCACCTGTAGGAGCTGGCTTGTCGGGGCGCCGAACCGCTGCGATGGGCTGCACAGCAGCCCCAATTACAGCCGATGACGCTTAACTGACTGGTATTAAACCATAAGGCTGGCTTATCTATTTATCGTGATTTCGATAATTATTCTGCAAGCAGGATGCGCTAACGTCTATTCACTTCGACGATTCCTTTCCACTGCATTGCCCGAGCGGAATCGTATGGGTATTCCGACACCATAAAAACAATGACGAGCCCCTTATGAGCACAATCAGTGACGCGCCTCATGATTCGCGCATGCCTCGCAAAGCGGTGACCGCCGCGACCATTGGCACAGCCCTGGAATGGTTCGACTTCACGTTGTATGGCGCGATGTCCGCGACCATTCTGCCCAAGTTGTTTTTCCCGGCGATGGAACCTACCGCAGGCCTGCTCGCTTCGCTGGCAACGTTCGGTGTCGGCCTGGCCGCGCGGCCCCTGGGCGCCATTACCTGTGGCTACCTCGGTGACAAACTCGGCCGCCGCAACTTGATGCTGGCCACCGTTACCATGATGGGCCTGGCTTCGGTACTGATGGGGTTGTTGCCCACCTACGGCCAGGTGGGTATCTGGGCGCCGATCCTGCTGGTGCTGCTGCGGATCATTCAAGGCTTCGCACTGGGTGGCGAGTCCACTGGCGCGCAACTGATGGCGCTGGAACACGCCTCCCCCGATCGTCGCGGGCGCTATTCCGGCATGCTCGGCCTGTGCTCACCCCTTAGCCAGATTTTGGCCAACGGCGTATTGATGGGCCTGGCAGCGACGCTTTCAAGCGAGCGATTCGAAAGCTTCGGCTGGCGAATCCCGTTCCTGATGAGCTTCGTCCTGGTAATCGTCGCAATTTTCATCCGCCTGAAAGTCGATGAAACCCCGGCCTTCGTGGCCTTGAAGAAGGCCCCGCTCAAACAGGAAAAGAGCCCGCTCACATCAGCCGTGAGCAGCCATTACAAAACCATCCTGCGACTGATGCTGTTCTTCTGCTCACCCGCTGCGCTGTTCTACTTGATCGTGATTTTCTCCCTCAGCTACCTGACCAAGCACCTCGGTTTTAGCCAATCGACAGGGTTCATGTCGCTGATGGTGGCTAACATGTGCGCGATTTTCGGTGCGCTTGCCGGTGGTTATCTGTCCGATCGTTGGGGGCGTAAAAAGGCGCTGGCATTGGGTTCGTGCATGACGTTGCTGATCCTGTTCGTCTACTTCCCAATCCTCAACACCCTGAACGTCCCCGCCATCATGGCAATCATGGGGCTGTTCCTGGGCTTCACCCAGTTCCAAAGCGGCATCCAGCCTGTGGCCTTCGCCGAAGCGTTTCCTACCCAGGTCCGCTACTCGGGCTCGGCACTGGCCTACACAGGCGCCAATCTGGTGATCGGTGGCCCAATGCCGATGATCGCCGTGTGGCTGATGAGCCAGTCGAACAACTCGCCGTGGCCGCTGGTGACGCTGTGCGCGGTGATCAACCTGATCTCGCTGGCGATGATCATCACCGGCCGGGAAACCCGCGGCATCGACCTGAACGCCGTCGCCGAAGACGACACCGTCGAAGCCCGCGCTACCACCCTTCTTTCCAAATAACGCAGCAGGACAATCATGAATCGCACCGTTTTCATCCTTAACGGCCCTAACTTGAACCTGCTGGGCCGCCGTGAGCCGCACATCTACGGCCACACCACGCTTGAGCAAATCCGCCAACGCAGTGAAAGCCTGGCGCTGGAACTTGACCTGATATGCGACTTTCGCCAAACCAACCACGAAGGCGTCATGGTCGACTGGATTCAAGAAGCCTTCGAACAAGGCGCTGCAGTAATCATCAACCCGGCCGGCCTTTCGTTTCACTCGATTCCAGTACTGGATGCGCTGAAATTACTCGACACACCGCTGGTCGAACTGCACCTGTCGAACATTCATGCACGGGACGAACTGCACCGCCACTCGATCATGTCTGGCGTGGTCAATACAGTGATCTGTGGCATGGGCGCTGACGGGTATCCCCTCGCAATCCGAGCTATTGATGCTTTACTGCGGCGTCGGGCAGCCAATAATTAACCGCCCTTCACCGGACGCTGACTGGGTGGCCCTTCGGCCACTTCGGCACGTCGCGCTTACACCCTGAACCGCCCTACCAGCGCTGTCATTTCCCCCACCAGGCCCGACAGCGCCTGGCTCGCCGCACGGGTTTGCTGCGCCCCTGTCGCCGACTGGTTCGCCAACTCGCGAATATTCAGCAGGTTCCGGTCCACTTCCCGCGCCACCTGGGCCTGTTCCTCCGCCGCACTTGCGATCACCAGGTTGCGCTCGTTGATCTCGCCGATGGCGCTGTAGATACCTTCCAGCACCTGCCCCGACGCCAGGGTGACGTCCAGGGTCGACTGGGCCCGGCTGGTGCTGGCCTGCATCGAGGCAACCGCGGCTTCGGTACCCTGCTGCACGCGCCCGATCATCTGTTCGATTTCCTGAGTCGATGCTTGTGTGCGGTAGGCGAGCGTACGCACCTCGTCCGCTACCACCGCAAAACCACGCCCGGCCTCACCGGCGCGGGCGGCCTCAATGGCGGCGTTGAGCGCCAGCAGGTTAGTCTGCTCGGACACCGAACGGATCACTTCCAGCACCTTGCCGATGTCCCGCACCTGCCCCACCAACTGCTCCAGGTGCCCACTGCTGGCCTGGATCTCATGGGTCATGGCCTCGGTACCGTCAATGTTCTCGTTGACTTGCCGGCGGCTTTTTTCGGCCAGTTGATTCGATGCCTGCGTGGTCTCGGACGTGGAGACGGCGTTACGTGCGACCTCCTCGACCGCCGTGGTCATTTCGGTGACGGCAGTGGCAGCCTGCTCCAGCTCCTGGCCCTGCTGGCGCAGGTTATTGGCGCTTTCCTCGGTAACGGTGTTCAGCGCCGTCGCCGCGTCAGCCAGCTGTTGTGTGCAGCTGCTGAGCTTGCCGAGGGTTTCGCGCTGGCTCTGCTGCATGCGCTCCAGTTCGTGGAACAGCTGGCCGATTTCGTTGCGCCGCTGCACCACCACCGGCACGCTCAGGTCGCCGCCGGCGATGCGCTGAAAGTGCTGGCCAGCTTCACGCAATGGGTGCAACACACGCTGTGCGATGAACGCCCAGCACAGCGCCGCCAGCAGCAACGTCACGCCCAGCAGCCCCAGGCTCAGCAGTTGTGCGCGCTCCAGACGGCGGTCGGACTCGAGCATGATCTGCTGGCTGCGCTCGCTCAAGGTGGCTACCAGTTGCTGACGCAGCGCCTGCAGGCGGCCCATGGCATTGCCGGCATCGGTGTTGACCTTGAAGTACTGCTCCAGCGAGCGCTGCCGCACCGCCTCACGCTGCCCCGCCACCGCCTTGGCGTAGTCGGCGAAGGTGGCCTGCAGTTCCTTGGCCGCCGCATGCAGCGCCGGCTCGCGGGCGTTGCCGACGAACTCATCGACCAGTTTCTGGCTCTTGTCGTTCAATTCGACCGACAGCGCCATGCGCTTGTTCGCACTCTCATCGTGGCCGCCCAGTTGCTCGATGAAACCCGAGGACACGTTGGCGCTGGCGCGGATCGCCATGAGCAACGCATTGTTCAACCGGTCCGACTGGTGCGCGGTCTGGTCCAGTTCGCTGATCTGCTCATCGCTGCCCACCGCCGCGCGCCAGGCACTGACGGTGGAGAACAGCAAGGTCAGGCTGAACAGCGACAGCACCCAGAACATTCCGGTGCGAATCTTCAGGTCGGCAAACATACGGGCAGTACTCCTCATGGTCCTGTTGGCACCCCTTCTCATCGGGATTTCGATGGCGGGTGAGCAGGTATCGGAGTGCCCGCTGCGGGCTTGAGTGGCCCTGAGGCGCTTGTGTGCGGTAACCGCACGATTGTTGCCGGCGCCTTGCATGTGGCGGCGCATACGTGCAAGGGTAGAAAAGGAACGTCAGTCATCAGAAAAGGAAGATAAGCACCTTATGCTTGGAATCACACGTATCCATCGCTACGTGCGCCCATTGCCTGCAAGCCAAGCAGCAGCCAGTGGGCGTGACGTCAACGTCAAACCAGGCGCCCGCCTGGCCGCGAAGCTTGCCACCCTCCTCTGCACACCCCGCGCTGTCCCGCCCTACCTCTGGGTCAACCCCGAGCGCCCCCCTGTCGATCGCATGCCCCCTACCTGACCGCCCACACGCCGTCATCGCACCGGCCTCGCCATTCAGTGGCTGAAGGCGGGATGTCTCACGCAAAAAAAGGGGCAACACCCAATGATCATGTTTCAGGGCAAGAAAATTCACAGCGCCATCTTCGACATGGATGGCACGATGTTCGACACCGAGCGCCTGCGTTTCAGGACGCTGAAGCAAGCTTCACTGGAAATATTCGGCACCGCCTTGAGCGAGCAAACGCTGATCGGCTCGCTGGGCCTGAGCGCGAAAAAGGCCGAGGCCCTCGCCAAGGCTCACAACGGCGATGACTTCCCGTATGCGCAGATCCGCCAGCGCGCCGATGAGCTCGAACTGGCCTACGTGCGCAACCATGGCGTGCCGATCAAAGCCGGCCTGCTCGAGGTGCTGGAGCGCCTGCGCAAGTCCGGCCTGACCCTGGCGGTCGCCACGTCCAGCCGCCGCGCCATCGCCGAGGAGTACCTGATCAACGCCAACGTGCTCAAGTACTTCGACATCACCGTTTGCGGCGACGAAGTCAGCCAAGGCAAACCCCACCCAGAAATCTTCCTGCACGCCGCCCGCGCGCTCAATTGCCAACCCAGCCAGTGCTTCATGGTCGAGGACTCGGAAAATGGCCTGCTCTCAGCGATCCGCGCCGGGGGCCAGGCAATCCTGATCGAGGACATCAAGCCGCCCGCGCCCGAGGTCAAGGCCGGCGCGCTCATGGCCTACCGTGGCATGCACGCCTTCCTCGCCGACTTGAGCGAGTGCGTGCCCGACTTGGGCATGCCGGCGCTCGACGAGGCGTTCCCTGCCTCACTGAACCAGTTCCGTGTCGGCATCCACGGCTTCGGCGCCATCGGTGGCGGCTACCTGACCCAGGTGCTGTCCCATTGGGACGGCTACACGCGCCCCTGCGAAATCATTGCCGCGACCCGTTCGCGCATGCTCCGCGAATCGGTCGCTGCGTTCGGCCGCTACAGCGTGCGCTACGGCGCCACCGCGTTCGACCAGACCATCGACAATGTGCGCATGATCGACATGGACGACGAGGAGGCGGTGATCGAGATGTACAACGCCGCCGAAGTCGTCGGCATGAGCCTGCCCGAGCAGGCCATTGCGCATCAGGCCAAGGTCATTGCCAAGGGTTTGCTGCGGCGCTTCGAACGCAGGGGGCGCGAGCTGACCGTACTGATCGTGTTGAACAAGATTGGCGGTGCGGCGTTCGTCCGGCGCCAGGTGCAGGCGCAGTTGGCGTCGCTGTGCACGCCACTGGTGTGCAAGCAGGTGCTGGAAAAGACCCATTTCGCCGAAACGGTGGTCAGCCGCATCGTTTCCAAGATCAGCAATGACGCGCTGGTTCGGCAGTTACGCATCAAGTCGCAGATTTTCAAGAACAGCCTGGAGGATGAGCCAGCGGTCACCCGCAAACCCGCCACGCCAGCCCCGGAATACGAGCGGCTTATCGGGCACTTCAGGCCCTTTGCACAATCCAGCAGTGCCATGAGCCAGTTGCACCTGATCCTGTTCAACAGCGAGCCCGACATGCCGCTGTACGTAGAGCGTGGCAGTGATTTGCTGGAGCGGCTGCGCCAGGTAAAAACGGTCGCAGACATTACCCAGATCCAGATCATCAAGAACCGCTTATGGAATGGGCCACACGCAATCATCGCCTGGTATGCGAGCCTGCTGGGGCACACCTGGGTCGGCCAGGGCATGGGGGACGCCCGCGTCAATGCGCTGGCGCAGCGCCTGATTCATCAGGAAGTGGCGCCAGCGTTGATGGCCGAATACCCGCAGATGTCAGAGGTTGTCAGCAGCTTTGCCAATGCGTTTCTCGAACGGTGCAAAACCTCGTTCAAGGACCCTTGCGTGCGGGTTGGGCGCGACCCCATGCGTAAATTGCAGCGTAACGAGCGCATCCTCAGCAGCATCGACCTGGCCCGCAAGCATGGCATTCAAACGCCTGCGCTGGCGTATGGGGCGGCGCTGGCCATTCACTATGCGCTGCACGGCAACGCCAGCAAGGATCGCGAAGCCCAGTTGATCAAGGCGCTGTACACGGCCAGCGGCGAACGTGTCGAAGCGGTGCTGACCCATGACGGGGAGTATCAGGGCAAGCCTTATCCGGGGCTGGACCCGGTCAGGGATGCGGAGATGGTCGAAAGCATTTCGGCCAACTTCCGGCAGTTGCTGGAGCGGGACAAGGCTGACTGGGCACTGCCCGCTGCGTTGGCGCGGGGGGCGTCCGAGTGTGGTAGGGCGTCGGCCAAGCATTCGCTACCGGTTGCTTGAAGCGGTTTGGTAAGGGCGGTGTGTGGATGTGTTCGCCCTGACATCGTCAGCGCCTGGGAAATCGAGCGCCGCCCGCGCGGCGCATCGCGAGCTCTGCTCGCTCCTACGTTTATTTCGGGCCAATCATGCCTGGGGGATTGGCGCGCGAACGGGCGCATGACGCGATGGTGCGTCGTACAAACCCGGCGGTCGCGCGCGCGTGTCACAGGCGTTACTGGCCAAAAACAAACGTAGGAGCGAGCAGAGCTCGCGATGCGCCGCGCGGGCGGCGCTCGAACTCACAGGCGCCGCAAATGTCGAGGTGAACGACTGACTGACTCAACACTGACCACCGCCAGCACTAGGTCGCAAACCGTCGACCGGGAATGACCGCTTTCGACCCATGGCTGCCATTGCGAAAGTACCGCTATTGCTCATTTTCCGAGGCCGGCACGAACCCTGTGGAAGCAACTGTCCTATTCAAACTCTAAAAGTTTGCGCGATCACTGTGGGAGCGGGCTTGCCCGCGAACACGGGCGAAGCCCGTGCCATCCACCACGTCGCCTGCTTCGCGGGCAAGCCCGCTCCCACAAAGATCACCTAAGATACGACTGGCAGCTTTGGGTCGAAAGCGGACCGTCGCGACCGACCGCAATCGACTCATAGCTGACATTCAAGGCACAGGGCTGATTCGGGATTTCGTTAGCTTTCTCCACTCCAACACGCCAGCAAGCACTGTCAGGCCAGCCGGTTACCTCGCTAGCCGGCTCATTGCCTTCGCACAACAATCGCATGCGTCAATGCAAACAAGAGAAGCTGGATGGGAGCCACTCTGAGCGCGCAAGATTACAGTGCTAACGTGAGAAGAGCGGATCATCTTCTGGCCATCTTTCAACACAGGAGTGACGATGAAAGAACACAATTATGCTGTCACCATCAATTGGATAGGCAACACCGGTGAGGGTACTGCCAGTTATACGGCTTACCAGAGAAACTTCACTGTCGAGGCGCCAGGGAAAGCGCCTATCCCTGGTTCCGCCGACCCTGCTTTTCGTGGTAATCCCGAATACTGGAACCCTGAAGACATGCTGTTGGCATCTATCTCGGCCTGCCACAAGCTCTGGTATCTTCATCTGTGCGCCGTTAACAACGTGTGCGTGCTGGAATACGTCGACCACCCGGTGGGCCGCATGATCGAAGGCGATGGCCAGCGCAAGGGCCATTTCGAGGAAGCAGAGCTAAGACCTCAGATCATCATTAGTAGTCAATCAGATAGGGATCTTGCAATGCGCTTGCATGACGATGCTCACCACGAGTGTTTTATTGCCAACTCGGTCAACTTCCCTATCAAATGTAGGGCTGTTATCAACTCTCGAAACTAATCCTTCCAAGGCTCTAGCGTCGGTATCGGCCCGGACATCTAAATGTCTGCATGGGGTCGACAGCGGTCGGAAAGCAAATGCGCTGCCCCCCCAATGCCCATCATCAGCCAGCCGCCGCCGCTCTGCACAGCGCCTTTCATCGATCTCACTGATGACTACTATCAAGCCGCGCGCCTGTGTAGTTGCCCACCCCCACCCGTATAATCGCCTCCAATTTCCCCCTCCTCCTCGTCTTTCAGGCGACTTCCCCCTTGGAACCCAGCACCATGCCAAGCGACAGCCAGGCCCCTAGCGGCCTTCCCGAACATAATCAACAAAGCGTCAAACAGCAGTGGCTGGCGATTCTTTCGGTCGCGGTGGGTGCCTTCGCCCTGGTGACCAGCGAGTTTCTCCCAGTAGGCGTACTCAACGATGTCGCCAGCGACTTGGGCATCAGCGCCGGCCAGGCCGGGCTGATGGTTACCCTGCCTGGCATCATGGCCGCCCTCGCCGCCCCGTTGTTGTCTGTAGGCATTGGCGCCTTGGACCGTCGTTACCTGCTGATCGGCCTGACGCTGATCATGATCATCGCCAACGCGGTGGTGGCCTACGCCAGCGACTTCAACCTGCTGCTGTTCGGCCGTGTGCTGCTGGGCATCAGCATCGGCGGCTTCTGGGCGACGGCCATTGCCCTCAGCGGCCGCCTGGCGCCCAAGGGCGTGGGCGTTGCGCAGGCCACGTCGATCATCATGGTCGGTGTGACCCTAGCCACTGTCCTGGGGGTGCCCGTGGGCACCTGGTTGAGTGGCCTGATGGGCTGGCGCATGACGTTTCTGGTGACCGCGTTGGTGGGCGTGCCGGTGCTGCTGGCGCAGGTCCTGCTGTTGCCGCGGCTTAACCCAGACAAGGCCATTCGCATCAGTGACCTGCCGGCGCTGTTCATCAATCCGCAGGCGCGGGTTGGCTTGATCGCGGTATTGCTGATTGGCCTGGCGCACTTTGCCGCCTACACCTATGTCGCGCCCTTCTTCAAGCAAAGCGCTGGCTTTGATGGGCCGACCATTGGTTCGTTGCTGCTGCTCTATGGCGTCGCGGGCGTCATCGGCAATATTTTTGCCGGCTTCGCCGCCAACCGAAGCGTGCGTCATACCCTGATGCTGGTCGCCCTGATGATAGGCGTCAGCACCGCGCTGTTCCCCCACTTTGCCACCGGCATGACCGGCGCGGCGATGCTGATCGCACTGTGGGGCTTCGCCTTCGGCGCCTTCCCGGCGTGCGCCAGTATCTGGATGTTTGTCGTAGCACCCAAGGATGTCGAACGCGGCATGCCACTGTTCGTCGCTATGTTCCAGGTGATCATTGCCTTGGGCTCGTTCTTCGGTGGGCAGATCGTCGACCAGTTGGGCACCGCAGTATTGCTGAGCTTGGCCACGGCACTGGTGGGTTGTGGTTTTGCGACGGTGCTGGTGCTGGGGCGTAACGTGAGTAACCGATTGGCGGTTCAACCCTGCTGATAGGGGCGCAAGCTGCCAACGGTCTTTGGCAGCTTGCGCCTTTGCGTGCCGCACTCGTATACAGGTCTTTTTGGGCAGGCAGCAGACGCCGCGGCCGCAGGGCGACGGCGGTGCGTCGCTGGCGCCCTTCAATCATGAGGTAAAGTAAAGTTCATCTCAAAAATAATGAGATTGCCTCATATTCCTTCACGCCTGAAAATCCCCCTATCGTTTTTTGCGCCGGCTCGCAGGTTACCTGGCGAAGCCCACACTGCGTAAACGCACCGGAAAGCTCTGGTGCACTGAACAATTAAGGGATTAAGGCACCGCACCAACATGAACAACACGCTTGCTTTTGCTATCAAGAGCGTCTGTTTCGATGAGCACTACCAGCCCTCGGACAACACGCGCATCACCACCAACTTTGCCAACCTGGCGAGAGGCACCAGCCGCCAAGCGAATTTACGCAACACCTTGAAGATGATCGACAATCACTTCAATGCACTGGCGCATTGGGACAACCCCACAGGCGATCGCTACACGGTTGCGCTGGAGATCATTTCCGTTGAGATGAGTCTCGATGCTGAAAGCGGTGACCCGGCCCTGCCGCTGATCGAACTACTGAAAACGACCGTCATTGATAAAAAAACCAACACGCGTATCGATGGCATTGTCGGCAATAACTTCTCGTCCTACGTGCGCGATTATGATTTCAGCGTGCGCTTGCTGGCCCACAACAAAGGCCGGCCCACCTTCAGCACGCCAGAGGATTTCGGCGACCTGCATGGAAAACTGTTCCAGTGCTTCGTGAACTCAGCGGCCTACACAGCGCATTTCAACAAGCCACCGGTTATTTGCCTGAGCGTTTCGAGCAGCAAAACCTATCAGCGCACTGAAAACCAGCACCCTGTACTGGGGGTCGAGTACCAGCAAGACGCGTATTCGCTGACGGATGAGTACTTCAAGAAAATGGGCTTGAAGGTTCGCTACTTCATGCCGCCAAACAGCGTTGCGCCGCTGGCTTTTTACTTCGCCGGCGACCTGCTGGGTGATTACAGCAACCTTGAACTCATCAGCACCATCAGCACGATGGACACCTTCCAGAAGATTTACCGCCCCGAGATTTACAACGCGAACGCGGTCGCTGGAAGGTCCTATCAGCCCAGCTTGCAGCACCAGGACTATTCATTGACGCGCATTGTCTATGATCGCGAAGAGCGCAGCCGACTGGCGATTGAACAAGGTCGGTTCGCCGAAGAGCACTTCATCAAACCCTACCACGCCGTACTTGAGCAGTGGTCCGCCAATTACGCTCATTGACGCTTCCCACGTTCAAGGTCTTTTACTATGAAAAAGCTGTTACCCACTTCAACCGCCGGCAGTTTGCCTAAACCGTCCTGGCTCGCACAACCTGAGACACTTTGGTCGCCTTGGAAGCTGCAAGATGAGGCCCTGATCGAGGGCAAACACGATGCCTTGCGTTTGTCATTGCACGAGCAGCAAGTTGTAGGCATTGACATTGTCAGCGATGGTGAGCAAACGCGACAGCACTTTGTCACGACGTTTATTGAGCACCTCAGCGGTGTCGATTTCGAGAAGCGTGAAACCGTTAGAATTCGCGATCGCTATGACGCCAGCGTGCCGACGGTTGTCGGGGCTGTGGCTCGCCAGAAACCGGTGTTTGTCGAGGATGCCAAGTTCTTGCGTCAGCAAACCAAGCAACCCATAAAATGGGCACTGCCGGGTCCCATGACCATGATTGATACGCTGTACGACAGCCACTATAAAAGCCGTGAAAAGCTGGCCTGGGAATTTGCCAAAATCCTCAACCAGGAGGCCAAGGAGTTAGAAGCCGCTGGGGTCGACATCATCCAGTTCGATGAACCTGCATTCAATGTCTTCTTTGATGAGGTGAACGACTGGGGGGTGGCCACCCTGGAGAGGGCCATTGAAGGGCTTAAATGCGAAACGGCCGTGCATATCTGCTACGGGTATGGCATCAAGGCCAACACCGACTGGAAAAAAACCCTCGGGTCAGAATGGCGGCAGTATGAAGAAGCCTTCCCCAAGCTGCAAAAATCCAGCATCGACATCGTTTCGCTGGAATGCCACAACTCCCGCGTGCCGATGGACCTGATTGAACTGATTCGCGGTAAAAAGGTGATGGTTGGCGCCATTGATGTGGCAACCCATACCATTGAAACACCCGAGGAAGTCGCCAACACCCTGCGCAAGGCCCTTCAGTTTGTCGACATCGACAAGCTCTACCCGTGCACCAACTGCGGCATGGCGCCGTTACCGCGTCACGTTGCCAGGGGGAAATTGAGTGCGTTGACTGCAGGCGCTGAAATCGTCCGCAGAGAGTATGCGAACGCATAGTGAACTCACGGTATACGTGGTTTACGGGGGGCCGCTTCAGGCCCTCCTTGGCACACTCGATCAGCACTTACTGCTCAGGGTCTTTATGTCACTTCCCACTGCTGCAATCGAACCGTCGCGGTTTCGCGAAGCCCTCGGGCACTACGCCTCCGGCATCACGGTGATTACATCGCACCTTGACGATGAACCGATTGGCTTCACCTGCCAGTCGTTCTACAGCGTGTCGATGAGCCCGCCGCTGGTGTCGTTCAGCGTAATGTGCAGTTCTGCCAGCTACCCCAAAATTCGCCAGGCAGGTCGATTTGCGGTCAATATCCTGTCGGGTGAACAAGCCAAGGTGTCCAACCAGTTCGCCCGACGCGGCACGGACAAGTGGCACGGGATCGACTGGAAGAAATCACCGCTCGGTAATCCGGTCATTGCCGGCAGCCTGCACTGGCTTGATTGCGAAATTCACGCCGAGCACGTCGCAGGTGACCACCTGATCGTGATCGGTGAAGTGAAAGCGCTAAACCCGCAAGCCGCTGCTACCACGCAGCCATTACTGTATTTCAAAGGCGAGTATTGCCACCTCCCCACAGCAGCCGCCTGAAAAGGGTTGACTGCGCTGCAACCCGCAGCGTCGATTCAACTTCCCGCTCTGTGTTCTTCCCAGTCTTGGCCAATCCCTCTACAATCGAGAGTGTTTCGTATTTGCATCCTCCGCCGGCTGGGAGAGGGAATGTCCACAATGCCCCCCGACGCAGTACCTCATGAGCATCTGCATGTGCTGTACCGTGACCACAACGTGTGGTTGCGTAGCTGGTTGCGCCATCGGCTGAACAACTCAGCGGATGCCGCGGACCTGGCCCAGGATACCTTTGTGCGCGTGCTGCTGGCTCGCACCGCCAACAGCCTGAAGGAGCCTCGGCACTACCTGGCGACCATCGCCCGCGGCCTGGTCATCGATCTGTACCGGCGGCGCAGCCTGGAACAGGCCTACCTCGAAGCCTTGCAACTGCGCCCCGAAGCGTACGCCCCTTCGGCAGAAACCCGTGCACAGATCCTGGATAGCCTGCTCGCCATCGATCGCTTGCTCGATGGCCTAGGCACGCGCACCCGGCAGATTTTCCTGGCGGTGCAACTGGACGGGCTGTCTTACGAAAAAACCGCTGAACGCTGCGGGGTTTCGGTCAGCACCGTGCGCAAGCACCTGGCCCGCGGCCTGATGCATTGCCTGCTGCTGGACGAGGCATGAAGCGCGCCCTGGCCCAGGCGGTGGACTGGTATGTGCGCCTTAACGAAAGCACGGTCAGCCCTGCCACCCACAGCCAGTGGCAAGCCTGGCTGGCGGCAGACCCGCAGCACGCACAAGCCTGGGCCCGGCTTGAACACTTGCAGCAGCGCTTGGCCCAAGCCCCTGCGGCGGTGGGTGCGGCGACCCTTGAACAAGCCCGGCAACAGCGCCGTGCGGCGGTGAAGATGCTGGCGCTGTTGCTCGGGGTCGGCGTGGTCGGTTGGCAGGGTTATCAGCTTTCGCCTTGGCAGGCGGACTACGCCACGCGCGTGGGGCAACGCCGCCACCTGACGCTGGCTGACGGCAGCCGCTTGGTGCTGGACACCGACACCCAAGTGAACCTGCATTTCGATGGCCAGCAACGGCTGATCGTGCTGAAGCAGGGCGAAATTCTGGTGGAGACGGCCAAAGATGCGCGCCCGCTGAGTGTGCAGTCGGCCGAGGGACGGATCCTCGCCCTCGGCACGCGCTTTGCCGTGCGCCAGGGGCACGGCAGCACCCGGGTCACGGTCGAGGCGCACGCTGTGGAGGTCCGGCCACGGCTGGCGCAGGCACAGGTGATGCGCGCCGAAGCTGGGCAGACCCTGACCTTTACCGCAGACCGAATCGGGCCACTGCACCCAGCCGCCGCGCAAAGTTCAGCCTGGGCGCGGGGCATGCTGGTGGTGGTCGACTGGCGCCTGGACGACGTGCTCGCCGAGCTTTCACGCTACCGCCCCGGCTACCTCGGTTGCACGCCCGAGGTCGCCGGTTTGCGGCTGTCCGGCACCTTCCTGCTGGATGACAGCGAGGCGGTGCTGGCCAATCTACAGGACTCGCTGCCCGTGCACATCCGGCGCCTGACCCGTTACTGGGTGCGGATCGAGGCAGGTGCGGCATGAAGCAAAACTTTTTCGCGTGAGGGGTAACAGATTTCGATTTCTGCTTCGGCTCTAGCTGCACATGCGTAAAAAACGCAGCCACTGCCAACCCCAACAGGAAGTTGTTCATGTTCGTACCCCCCTCCCGACTCGCCTGCAGTATCCACCGCGCAGCGCTTACCCTGAGCCTGGCCGGCTCGCTGCTGGTGCTGCCCGCTGCCTGGGCGCAAGCACAGCGCTATGACATCCCGGCTGGCAGCCTGGCCGAGGCCCTCAGCCAATTCGCTGCCGCCAGCGGGGTCATGATCACCTTCAGCGCCGAAGATACCGCGGGCCTCGGCTCACCAGGCCTGCAGGGGGATTTCGAGCTGCACCAGGGATTTGCCCACTTGCTCCAGGGCAGCGGCCTGCGGCTCGTGCAGGCGGGGAACAAACGGTACGTGCTGGCCAAGGCCGAGCGCGGCGCCGCCTTGGAACTGGGCGCCACCAGCATCAACGCCGCAGGCCTGGGGGGCACCACCGAGGGCACTGGCTCGTACACCACGGGCCAGAGCAACACGGCCACCAAACTGCCGTTGACCCTTCGCGAAACCCCGCAGTCGATCAGCGTGGTTACCCGTCAGCGTATGGATGACCAGGGGCTGAACGACATCACCGAGGTGTTGCAGCAGACGCCCGGGTTATCGGTGCAGAGCCTTGGCAGTGAGCGTTTCAACATTTATTCGCGTGGCTACTCGGTCGATAACTACCAGTTCGACGGCATCCCCACCACGCTGGATATCGCAACCCAGATGTCGGCGCAGAGCCTGGCCGACATGGCCATCTACGACCGTGTCGAAGTGCTGCGTGGCGCCACTGGGCTAATGACCGGCGCGGGCGACCCTTCTGCCACGATCAACCTCGTGCGCAAACGTCCTACGGCCGAATTCAAGGGCCACATCACGGCTGGCGTGGGTTCGTGGGACAAGTACCGTAGCGAAGTCGACCTGTCCGGCCCGTTGACGCCCACCGGTAACGTGCGTGGGCGGATGGTCGCGGCTTACCAGCAGAACAACAGCTTCATGGACCATTATTCCCAGGAAAAGCAGATTTTCTACGGGGTCCTCGAAGCCGACCTGACCGACACCACGTTGCTGACGGTGGGTGCCGACTACCAGAAAAACAACCCGCAAGGCTCGTCTTCGGTGGCGTTCCCGCTGTTCCACAGCAATGGCGAGCAAACGTCGTTCTCGCGCTCCACCAACAGCGCCGCGCGCTGGAGCCACAACCCGCAAGATGCCCTCAACACCTTCGCAAGCCTCGAGCAGAAACTGGCGTATGACTGGACCCTGAAGGCGTCGGTCAACCAGATGTATATCAAGCGTGACGACTACAAACTGGCCACCGCCAGTTGGGGCTTCCCCGACGAGAGCACCGGCGCAGGTGTACGCCTGTATGGTGGCGCAGGCAGCACCTGGCAGAAACAGACCGGCCTGGATGTGCAAGCCCAAGGCCCGTTCCAGCTGTTCGGCCGCCAGCATGAGTTGATCGTCGGCTACAACTATTCACGTTACGAAAACCGCCATACGCCGACCCGGGGTACCCGCATCGAAGGCACCTTCGTCAACTTCTACGACTGGGACAACTACACAGACAAACCGGTAATGGGTGGCGGCAAGCTCTATGATGGCGACACCGTCATTCACCAGACCGGCACCTACATTGCCACCCGCCTGCGCCCGACCGATGACCTGTCGGTTATCCTGGGTGCGCGAGTCAGCAAGTACGACTACGACTACGACCTGACCTACCCGGCGACGCCCCTCAGCAACCGCACGACCGACTACAAGGAAAACGGCGTTGTCACCCCTTACGCCGGTGTGGTCTATGACCTCAACGACATCCACTCGGTGTATGCCAGCTGGACCAGCATCTACAAACCACAGAGCCTGCGTGACGCCGACGGCTCAAACCTCGAGCCGCGTGAAGGCGACAACTACGAGGTGGGCCTGAAGAGTGAATTCTTCGACGGTCGCCTGAATACCAGCATCGCCGCCTACGAGGTCAAGCAGGACAACCTGGCCGTGCTCGACGAAGGCAAGACCGTCAACAATGATGGTATGACTGCCGCGTACAAAGCCGTGAGCGGCGCCACCACCCGTGGCTTTGAAGTCGAGGCCAACGGCGAGTTGATGCCCGGCTGGAACGTCTCGGCCAGCTATAACCACGGCATCACCAAGGACCGCGATGGCGAGCGCTTGAACACCGAAGCCCCGGCCAACATGGTGAAGCTGTGGAGCACCTACCGACTACCGGGCGACTTCGACCGCCTGACCGTCGGCGGCGGTGCCAACTGGCAGAGCGGCACCCACATCACCGTCACGCCAAGCACCGCGTTGGGCACGGTCAAAGCCAAGCAATCGCAGTTCACCGTGGTCAACCTGATGGCCCGCTATCAACTGACCGACCAACTTTCCACAACGCTCAACATCAACAACCTGTTCGACAAGAAATACATCAGTGCGTTGGATACCACGTTCTACAGCGGCTATTACGGCGAGCCGCGCAACGTGATGTTGAATACCCGATACGATTTCTGAGCAGCCTCATGGCCTGAAATAAGGGGCCGCTGCGCGCCGAGTGTGTGATTTTTGCTGCTGAGCCTGCGTCTGAAACGCTACCCCTCGCTGTCGAATGGGGAGTGATAACAGGGCCTTCCATGCAAACGCTGTTGAACGAGATTCTCGACGAAGTGCGCCCCTTGATCGGCAAGGGCAAAGTGGCTGACTACATTCCTGCGCTGGCCGACGTGCCAGCGCAGCAATTGGGCATCGCAGTCTATGGCAACGATGGCAGTTATCACTGCGCGGGTGATGCCCTGGTGCCATTCTCGGTGCAGAGCATTTCCAAGGTATTCAGCCTGGTCCAGGCAATTGGCCATTCCGGTGAAGCCATTTGGGAGCGGCTTGGGCATGAGCCTTCAGGCCAGCCATTCAACTCGCTGGTGCAGCTGGAGTTCGAGCGCGGGCGCCCACGCAACCCCTTTATCAATGCCGGTGCGTTGGTCATCTGCGATATCAACCAATCGCGCTTCGCAGCCCCCACGTTGTCGATGCGCGATTTCGTGCGACGGCTCTCGGCCAACCCCCATATTGCGATCGATACCCGCGTCGCGGATTCGGAGTATCAATTCCGCGCGCGCAACGCGGCCATGGCTTACCTCATGCAGTCCTTTGGCAACTTCCATAACGACGTCGAGACGGTGTTACGCAGTTACTTCAGTTACTGCGCCCTGCAGATGAGCTGCCTCGATCTGGCCCGCGCCTTCTGCTTTTTGGCCAACGACGGGTTCTGCAAGCACAGCGGCGAGCAAATCCTGAGCCGACGCCAGACCCAGCAGGTGAACTCGATCATGGCCACCAGCGGGTTGTATGACGAAGCCGGCTGATACATGGCTCGCCACGCTGGAGGCGGCTTTTCAATGCCTCTAAATCGCCTTAAAGGCTGTCAGGATCCCCGAAAAACATCTGTATCCGCGACCGCAACCAGCGCTCCGCCGGATCATTATCC